>NZ_JBFUKA010000021.1:0-52496 GCF_056401085.1 Nocardioides sp. P4_G4 | reverse complement strand
GGCCCGCGGGGCGGCCGTCTCCCGCTGGACCGACCTCCGGCGTTGCACCGGCCTGGCGGCGGAGCGCGGGACGGACCAGGCCGGGGACCCGGCGTACGCCTCGTCGGTGCGCCGCATCGGCACGGCGCTGGCCGAGCGGATGCGCACCAGCCACCGACCGGGCTGCCCGGTGCCGCTGCGCGACCTGCGCCACCTGCGCCTGACCTACCGCGACTTCGACGGCCGGGCGCAGACGGGCGAGATGGTGGTGCACCGCCGCTTCGCGACCGGGGTGGCACGCGCCTTCGGACGGCTGTACGACGCGGGGTGGCCGATCGCCCGGATGCGGCTCGTCGACGACTACGGCGGGGACGACGACCGGTCCATGGCCGCCGACAACACCTCGGGCTTCAACTGCCGCCGGGTCGCGGGGCAGTCCGCGTGGTCCGCGCACGCGTACGGCGCCGCCATCGACCTCAACCCGGTCCAGAACCCGTACGTCCGTCCGGGCTCGATCGATCCGCCGGCCGGACGCAGGTACGCCCGCGTCGACCGCGCGAGCACCGCCCCCGCCGACCCGGGGGTGATCCGGGCCGACGACGTCGTGGTGGCCGCGTTCACGCGGCTCGGTTGGGAGTGGGGCGGCACATGGGTGTCGTCCCAGGACTTCCAGCACGTCGCCGCAGGCGACTATCGGTGGGGTGCGGCAGGCGACGATCGGTCGGGTGCCGCCCGCGACGCTCGGTAGGCTGGCGCCATGGGCGAGCTGGAGGGGACGAACGTCCCGGGGGACCCGAGCCGGATGCGCATCTCGGACGCCGACAGGCACCGGGTGGCCGAGGTGCTGCGCGAGGCGGCGGGGGAGGGCCGGCTCGACCTGGACGAGCTCGACGAACGCCTCGAGCTGACCTTCGGCGCCAAGACGTACGCCGACCTGGTGCCGATCACGGCCGACCTCCACGTCGTGCACCCCGTCGCTCAGCCCGCTCCGCCGGTGCCGCACGCGGGAGGCGTCCCGGCGGTCGGCCACGCGTCCTCGACCGCGATCATGGGCGAGTGCAAGCGCCGCGGCGTGTGGCTCGTCCCGGCCCACCACGCGGCGTTCACGCTGATGGGCAACATCACCCTCGACCTGCGGCAGGCGGTCCTGGCCACCCGGGAGGTCACGATCAACGCCAGCGCCATCATGGGCGAGGTCAAGATCCTGATCCCCGCGCACATGCACGCCGTCGTGGAGGGCACCCCGATCATGGGTGACTACGGCCAGGGCAAGGACAAGGTCGCCGCCGAGCTCGGCCCCGACTCGCCGACCGTCCGGGTCCGCGGCCTGGCCCTGATGGGCTCGGTCCAGGTGGTCCGGCTGCCGCCGCCGGGCACCCCGCGCAAGATGCTCGGCCACTACTGAGGCGACGTACGACGAGGCCCGCCCCCCGAGATGCGGGGGCGGGCCTCGTCGTACGCGGTGGAGCGCTCAGACCTCCTCGGCCGAGTGGATCTCCTCGCCCTGGTCGGCCATCTTCTCGGCCTGGGCCATCGCCTTGGGGTCCTCGCGCTCGGGGATCCTGCCGGCCCGGGACTCGTCGACGGTGAGGCTCTCGCCGGTGGCGGGGTCGAAGAGGTGGATCTTGGTGGCGTCCACCCAGATCTCGGCCTCGTCGCCCTCGGCGATGGTGCTGGCGCCGTCGAGGGACACCACGAGCTGAGTGCGCATCTGGTCGCCGTCGAGGTCCTTCTCCAGCTGGGTGAGCTGCTGCTGGACCTCCGGCGGGGCCTCGAACGGGATGTAGGCGTAGGACTCGTTGCCGAGCCACTCGACGACGTCCACGGTCGCCCGGAACGTCGAGGCCGCGTCCGCATCGTCCTTGACCGACGCGTCCTCGAAGTGCTCGGGCCGGATGCCCGCGATGAGGAGCCCCTTGCCCTGGGCCCGCTCGGCCCGTTCCCGGGGGATCTCCACCGTGCCGAACGGCAGCTTGACCGTCGTACCGTCCACCTCCGCAGGCAGGAAGTTCATCGGCGGGGAGCCGATGAAGCCGGCGACGAACAGGTTCCCGGGGTTGGTGTAGAGCTCGCGCGGCGTGGCGAGCTGTTGGAGCACGCCCCGCTTGAGCACGGCCACCCGGTCGCCCAGGGTCATGGCCTCGGTCTGGTCGTGGGTCACGTAGACCGTGGTGATCCCCAGCCGCTTCTGCAGCCGCGAGATCTCCGTGCGCATCTGGCCACGCAGCTTGGCGTCGAGGTTGGACAGCGGCTCGTCGAAGAGGAAGGCGTCCGCGTCGCGCACGATCGCGCGACCCATCGCCACCCGCTGGCGCTGACCACCCGACAGGTTGCCGGGCTTGCGATCGAGGTGCTCGTCGAGCTCCAGCGTGCTGGACGCGGTGCGGACCTTCTTGTCCACCTCGTCGTCGGACGCCCCGGCCAGCCGCAGCGGGAACGCGATGTTCTCGTAGACGGTCAGGTGCGGGTAGAGCGCGTAGTTCTGGAAGACCATCGCGAGGTTCCGGTCACGTGGGGCCAGGTCGTTGACCTTCTTGTCGCCGATCATCATGTCGCCCGAGGTGATGTCCTCGAGGCCCACGATCATCCGCAGCAGGGTCGACTTCCCGCAGCCCGACGGCCCGACGAGGATCATGAACTCCCCGTCGGCGACGTCGATGCTGATGTCGTTGACGGCCGGGAATCCGTCGCCGTACTTCTTGACGATGTTCTTGATGTCAATGGAAGCCATGTGAGATCAACCCTTCACTGCGCCGGAGGTGAGACCGGCGACGATCTTTCGCTGGAACAGCAGGACGATGATGATGATGGGGATCGTGACCACCACGGAGGCGGTGGCCAGTTGCCCGTACGGCGGGTTGAACGGGTCGGGTCCGACGAAGAAGGACAGCTGCGCGGGCACGGTGCGTGACGCCGTGGTGGACGTCAGCGAGATGGCCAGCACGAACTCGTTCCAGGCGAAGAAGAACGTCAGGATCGCGGCCGTGAAGACGCCGGGAGCCGCGAGCGGGACGATCACCTTGCGGAACGCCTGCCACGAGGTGGCGCCGTCGACCTGGGCGGCCTGCTCCATCTCCCACGGGATCTCGCGGAAGAAGGCCGACAGGGTCCAGATCGCCAACGGCAGCGTGAACGACATGTACGGGATGATCAGGCCGAGCCAGGTGTTGAAGATGCCGATGGTGCGCCACAGGTCGAACAGCGGGCCCACCAGCGCCACCACCGGGAACATCGCGATCGCGAGCGCGAGCGAGAGGACGACCCGCTTGCCCTTGAACTCGAGGCGGGCGATGGCGTACGCCGCCAGCGTCGCCAGGATCACCGACAGGAACGTCGAGATGGCCGAGATGCCGAACGAGTTGACGAGCGACGCCTGGAAGTCCGGGTTGTCCAGGATGTCGCCGTAGTTCTCGAACGTCGGGTTGATGGGCAGGAACTGCGGGCTGCCGCTCGCGGTCTCGGTCGCGCCCTTGAACGACAGCGAGATGATCCACGCCACCGGTAGGAGGCACCACACGAGGATGAACAGGAAGCCCACCCAGGTGCCGAACTTGTTCTGACGGTTCTTCATCAGCCCTCACCTCTTGCCTGAGCCAGGTCCACCTTGAACAGCTTGACGATCCCGAATGCCAGGAGCAGCACGGAGAGGAACAGCAGCACCGAGAGCGCCGAGCCCATCCCGAGCTGCATCTGCTCGATCACCTGGCGATAGGTCAGGAACGAGATCGACTCGGTGTCCTGGGCGCCGCGGGTCATCACGAAGATGTTGTCGAAGATGCGGTAGGCGTCGAGGGCACGGAAGAGCACCGCGACCATGATCGCCGCCCGCATGTTGGGGAGGATCACCTTCCAGAGCCGCTGCCACCAGGTGGCCCCGTCGACCTGGGCGGCCTCCAGCATGTCCTCGGAGACCTGTGAGAGCCCCGCGAGCAGCAGGAGAGCCATGAACGGCGTCGTCTTCCAGATCTCGGAGACCATGATCGCGAACATCGCCGGCCAGTGTGAGCCGAACCAGTTGAAGTCATCGGGCACGAACGGCAGCCACGAGTTGACGAAGCCGTTGTTCAGCGAGAACGCGAACTGCCACGCGTAGGCCGAGACCACGGTGATGATGCCGTAGGGGATCAGGATCGACGTACGGATCGCGCCCCGGGCGAAGACGATCTTGTGCATCACCATCGCAAAGGCGAAGCCGATGACCAGCTCGACCGCGACGGTCGCCACCATGATGAGCACGGTGTTCCAGGTGTCCTGCCAGAACAGCGGGTCGACCAGGATGGTCGTGTAGTTGCTGAGGCCCACGAACTCGCGGTCGTCCGGCGTGGTGAGCCGGTAGCGGAAGAGCGAGAGGTAGAGGGCCTGGAGCATCGGCCATGCGGTCACCAGGAGCATCATGATGACGGCGGGGGCCACGAGGCGCAGCCCGAGCCGGTTCTCGGCGGACGAACGATCGCTGACGGAGGCCTTGGTGGCGCGGCGGGTGTCCCGTTTGGAGTCAGGTACGACGGCAGTGCTCATAGCAACGACTCTCCCTGCAGGATTTCCTCGATGAAGGTCTTGGACTGCTCCGGGGTGTCCTGGTTGACGCCCGACGGCGGGTGCCAGGTGCTTTGGATGCCGCTGGAGATGTCACTCCAGTACGGCGACACCGTGCGGGGCGCGGCGGTCTCGAGAGACTGCTGGAACAGCGCGACGAGCTCGGGCGGGAACAGCCCCTTGACCGCCTTGTCGTCGTAGCCGGCCTTGCTGGACGGCATGTTGCCGGTCAGCTTGGCGTTGAGGGCCTGGTTCTCGGGGCTGGTGAGGCACTTGAGTGCCTGGATGCCCTCCTCCTGGTTGTCCGAGGTCGAGCTGACGCCGATCCCGATCCCCCCGTACGGCGGTCGCGACTCCTTGCCCTCGACGGTCTGGGGGTAGCGGGCGAAGCCGATGTCGTCACCGAGCCGGTCGTCGCCGTAGTTGCCCCAGATGTAGGTCCAGTTCACCAGGAACGAGCCCTCGTCCCCGCCGAACGTGGTGCCGGCGGTGCCCTCGTTGGACACCGAGAGGTCGGCCGGCGCCGCCTCCGAATCGGCCAGCTTCTGGATCACCCGGGCGGCCTCCACCCCGGCGTCCGACGCGATGTCGATCTGGGCGTCGACTCCCTTCTCGGTCTCGGAGGCGATCTCACCTCCCGCTCCGGAGATCAGGGCGTTGATCCACACGGAGTAGCCCTCGTACTTGTTGGCCTGGACCCCGATCTTGCCGCCGTTGTCGCTGGCGGCGTCGATGATCTGGTCCCAGGTGACCGGCTGCTCCATGTCGATGCCCGCCTTGTCCACGAAGGACTTGCGGTACCAGAGCACCTGCGTGTTGGACCAGAAGGGGGCAACCACGAGCTGGTCCTCCCACGTCGCCGCTTTCGTCGCACTGTCGAAGGCCTGCGCGCGGAAGGCGTCCTGCATGTCCTGCGGGATCTTCGCCAGGTACCCGGCGTTGGCGAACTCGGCAGTGAACGGCGGGTCGAGGCTCATCAGGTCGATCTCCGGGTCACCCGCGGCGAGACGGCGGGCGAGCTGGATGCGCTGCTGGCTGGAGTCCTGGGGAAGGACCTGGACCGAGATTGTGTAGTCGTCGGTGGAGCAGGCCTCGGCGACAGCCGCCTGCCCGCCGGCGTCGGGGTTGGTGTACCAGATGAGCTCGGGCTTCCCGTCACCGTYGCCCGAGCAGGCGGCAAGAGACGCGGTGCAGACGATCGCGGCAGCGGTTGCCACGACCTTTCGTGATGCGCGACGCCTCGGACGGCGCCGTGAGGGACGGTGCATGCGTTCCTCCCCTGTTGTGGTGTAGGTCACGTCTAGTCCTTGTGGCGCCATTTGGCAAGGCGACATCACCTGTACGGGACGCAATCCCCCACGTGGTAAGGGATTCAGCGCGCGCGGTCGGCCGTACGCCGGATCGCCTCGACGAAGGTGTCGAACAGCTGCTCGGGCACGTCGTGCCCCATCCCCTCGATGAGCAGCAGCTCGGTGCCGGGCACCGCAGAGGCCGTGGCGCGACCGCCGGAGACGTGCACCATCTTGTCCGCGAGTCCGTGGATCACGAGCGCGGGGATCCCCAGCGAGCGCAACGCCACGGTGCGATTGGGCTGGGTGACGATGGCCAGCATCTGACGCATCACCCCGCTGGCGTCGAACCCGCGGTCGAAGGTCTCCTCCGCGCGCCGGCGTCGCGTGTCGGCGTCGGTGGGGAAGCCGGGGGAGCCGATGACCTTCCACATGGCCGAGCTGGACTGCACGTAGGCCTCGCGGCCCGGCTTGCGGGGCGCGACGAGCATCGGCAGCAGCTGCGGGCTCTGCCAGCCGACGGTGCGCCGCCCGGTCGTGGACATGATGCTCGACATGGASAGCACGCGTCCGGGAGCCATGACGGCCATCGTCTGGACGATCATGCCGCCCATGGAGACGCCGACCACGTGCGCGGCCGCGATGCCCAGGTGGTCGAGCAGGGCGAGACCGTCCCCGGCGAGGTCGTCGAGCGTGTACGGCGCCCGCGCCCGGCCGGTGGTGAACGCCCGGACGAGCTGGGTGCGCCCCACGCGGGCCCGCACCTTGGTGGAGCGGCCGGCGTCGCGGTTGTCGTAGCGGATGACGAAGAACCCTGCCCGGGCCAGTCGCTCGCAGAAGTCGACGTCCCACCACGTCATCGGACCGCCCAGGCCCATCACGAGCAGGAGGGGATCGTCGTCGGGGGAGCCGAAGGTCTGGTAGCACAGCTCGATGCCGGGACTGACCGGGGCGAAGAGCTCCTCGGACACGCGCACCTCCGCCGGGGGCTGGTCGGGGTGGGAGGGTCGGACGGTGGACATGCCACCAGTCAACATCAGGGCGTGGTGGCGTGGACGGTCGTCCACCCCCACGTGGGCGATTTGCGTGCTGCATCCCCGGTGTCGGGGGAGCGCGACGCTACGTTTGTTGATGTGACTCCGACCACACTCGCCGACTTCCTGCGCCCGGAGGGCTTCGACCGCCCTCTGGCCCGGGCGGTGCTGGGCGAGGGGCGGGTCGTCGGCGAGGCGGGTCGCTACGCCCTGGCGGCGGTGGGCCACCGAGGACGGCGGGGGACGGCCTACTCGGCGCGGACGCTGCCCCGCAACGACGATCCCGTGCTGCTGGTGCCGGGCTTCATGGCCGGGGACGGGTCACTGGGCCTGATGCGCCGGGCGCTGGTGCAGCAGGGCTTCAGGGCCTACCGCTCGCAGATCCACGCCAACGTCGGGTGCACGGTCGACGCCTCGGCGCTGCTCGAGGCGAGGCTGGAGTCGATCGCCCAGCGGCGCGGGTCGCGGGTGCGCATCGTCGGTCACAGCCTCGGCGGGATGCTCGCACGCGGCGTCGCCGCCCGGCGTCCCGACCTCGTCTCCGGCCTCGTGACCATGGGGAGCCCGGTCCTGGCCCCCGGGGCCCACCACGTGAGCCTGTCGGCCAGCGTGGCGCTCCTCGTGCGGCTCAGTCGGGCCGGGGTGCCGGGGCTGATGTCGCAGGACTGCGTCGCCGGCGCGTGCGCGCGTCGGAGCTTCGACGACGGGCGCGCCGCACTGCCCGAGGACGTCGACTTCACCGCGATCTACAGCCGTCGGGACGGCATCGTCGACTGGCGAGCCTGCATCGACCCGGCCGCGCTCGCCGTGGAGGTGAGGGCCTCGCACCTGGGCATGGCGGTCGACCCGCGGGTCATGGCCGAGGTCGTGCGGGCGCTGCGCCCCGGGACGTCAGTTGTCGAAGTCGATCGCGGAGAAATCGCGTAGCTTCGAGAGCTGGTGCTCGGAGCTGATCCGGCGGATCGTCCCGCTGCGCGAGCGCATGACCAGCGAGTCGGTCGTCGCCCCGTCCGCGCGGTAGCGCACGCCCCGCATCAGCTCGCCGTCGGTGATGCCGGTGGCGACGAAGAAGCAGTCGTCGCCGGTGACCAGCAGGTCGGTGTCGAGCACGAAATCGGGGTCGAGGTCGTGGCCGGCGTCGAGGGCCTTCTGGCGCTCGTCGTCGTCCTGGGGCCACAAGCGGCCCTGGATGACCCCGCCGAGGCTCTTCATCGCGCAGGCCGCGATGATCCCCTCGGGGGTGCCGCCGATGCCGAGGAGCAGGTCGATGCCGGTGTCGGGACGCGCGGCCATGATCGCGCCGGCCACGTCGCCGTCCTCGATGAACTTGATGCGGGCCCCGGTCTGACGGATCTCGTCGACGAGCCCGGCGTGCCGGGGGCGGTCGAGCAGCACGACCGTGACGTCGTGGACGGAGCTGCCCTTGGCCTTGGCCACCCGCTGGATGTTCTCGGCGACGGGCAGGCGGATGTCCACGACGTCCGCGGCCTCGGGGCCGGTGACCAGCTTCTCCATGTAGAAGACCGCCGACGGGTCGTACATCGAGCCGCGGGGGGCCACCGCCAGCACCGCGATCGCGTTGTTCATGCCCTTGGCGGTCAGGGTGGTGCCGTCGATCGGGTCGACCGCGACGTCGCACTCGGGACCGGTGCCGTCGCCGACCTGCTCGCCGTTGTAGAGCATCGGGGCGTTGTCCTTCTCGCCCTCGCCGATCACCACGGTCCCGCGCATGCCGATGGTCGAGATCATCACCCGCATGGCGTTGACGGCCACGCCGTCGGCGTCGTTCTTGTCACCGCGCCCGACCCAGCGTCCGGCCGCCATGGCGGCCGCCTCGGTGACCCGCACCAGCTCCAGGGCGAGGTTGCGGTCGGGCTTCGGCACGGCGTCGCTCGGCGTCATGGGCGCATGCTAGCCGCCCTCGCCGACGTGACCGTACCGGCGCACGGCCGTCGCCTTGACCGACAGCCACACCTCACGACCCGGCGACAGGCCGAGCTCGGTGGTGGCCTGGGGGGTCACGTCGGCGAGCAGGGGCGGGTCGGTCTCGACGAGCAGGCGTACGGCGTCGCCGTGCCGCTGGGCGCTCGCCACCGGGCCGGACCACGCCAGCCGGGCCGAGCCGTCGGGCCGGTGCAGGCTCACGGTGACGTCCTGGGGCCGGAACGAGGTGAACCCGTCGTCGTCGCGCAGGACGTTGAGGCCGACCAGCCGGGCCACGTGGGAGGTGCGGGGGTGGGCCGCCACGTCGTCGGGGGTGCCCTGCTGGGCGACCACGCCACCGTCGAGCACGACCACGTGGTCGGCCAGGGCCAGCGCGTCGAGGGCGTCGTGGGTGACGATGACGGTCACGCCGCCGTAGTCGCGCAGGTGCCGCGCCAGCTCGACCCGCAGCGCCATCGCCACGGTCACGTCGAGGCCGGCCATCGGCTCGTCGAGGAGCAGCAACCGTGGCTCGGTGGCCAGGGCGCGGGCGATGGCCACCCGCTGGGCCTGGCCGCCCGAGAGCTGGCCGGGGCGGCGGTCGGCGAGGTCGGCGAGCCCCATCCGGGCCAGCCACTGCTCCGCCCGCTGCCGCGCCTCGCGACGGGAGACGCCCCGGGAGCGGGGCCCGAACGCGACGTTGTCGCGGGCGGACAGGTGAGGGAAGAGCGCGCGGTCCTGGAAGACCAGCCCCACCTCCCGCTCGGGCGCCGAGCGGGGCAGCAGGTCCTCCCCGTCGAGGTGCGCCCGCCCCTCGGCCCGCACGAGCCCGGCGAGGGCGTGGACAAGGCTGCTCTTGCCCGCACCGTTGGGACCGATGAGCGCGATCACCTGGCCGGGCCGGCCGGTGAAGGCGGCCCGCACCCTGCCCGGCACCTCGAGGTCGACGTCGAGCCCGGTCGCCCCGCCGCTCACGGGGTCCCCAGCCAGCGGTCGCGCAGCAGCAGGAGCACGGCCAGGGAGAAGACCAGCATGACCAGGCTCAGGGCCTGTGCGGCGTCCTGGTCGGACTGCCGGCTGACGTAGATGAGGATCGGCATCGTCTGGGTCGTGCCCGGGTAGTTGCCGTTGAAGGTGATCGTGGCACCGAACTCGCCCAGCGACCGCGACCAGCCGAGCACCATCCCGGCCAGGATCCCGGGCATCGCGAGCGGGACGGTCACGCGGCGGAAGGTCGTCCACCGGGTGGCGCCCAGCGTCGCGGCAGCGGCGTCGTACACCGGGTCGGCGGAGCGCAGCGCGCCCTCGATCGCGATCACGACGAAGGGCAGGGAGACGAAGACGTGGGCGAGCACGACCCCCCAGGTGGTGAAGGGGAACGCGAAGCCCGTCAGCTCGAGCAGCGGCGCACCGATCACCCCGGTCCGACCGAACGCGTTGCGCAGGGCGATGCCGGCGACCACCGGGGGGAGCACGAGCGGGACGGTGACCAGGGCGCGGAGCAGCCCGCGGCCGCGGAAGGTGACGCGGGCCAGCAGCCACGCCACCGGCAGGCCCAGCACGAGGCAGACCACCATGGCCGCCGTCGACGTCACGACACTGAGCCGCAGGGCCTGGCGCAGGGGCTCGGAGGTGAGCTCGGCGGGCAGCGCGGCCCAGTCGGTGGCTGCGACCATCGCGACCAGGGGGACGACGAGGACCAGGACCGCGAGGGCCGCCGGCAGCAGCAGCACCGCCGGCGGACGCCCCAGCGGGTCCCGGCTCACTGCTGGGAGTCCGGGACGCCGAAGCCGGSGTCCTCCAGCGCGGAGCGACCGGCGTCGGAGAGCAGCAGGTCCACCCAGGCCTGGGCCAGGTCGGCGTCGCCCGCCTGCTCGAGGGTCGCGACGGCATAGGTCGTCACCACGTCGGCCGCCTCGGGGATCTCCACGGTGCTCACGCTGTCGCCCGCGGCCACCGCGTCGGTGGCGTAGACGAGGCCGGCGTCGACCTCGCCCGAGGTCACCTTGTCGAGCGCGGAGCGCACGTCGTCCTCGAGGCTGACCGGCTCGGAGGTCGTGCCGGCCCGGTCCAGGACCTCCAGGGCGACCCGGCCGCACGGCACCTCGTCGGCGCAGCGCACCCAGCTCGTGCCCTCCAGGTCGTCGAGCGACTCGATGCCCAACGGGTTGCCCGGCTGGGTCACCAGGACGAGCACGTTGGTGGCGAACTCGTCGACGTCACCGGTCACCCCGGCGTCCTCGGCGAGGCCCATCGACGTCGTGTCCGCGGTCGCCAGCACCTCGCCGGGGGCACCGTCGGCCGCCTGCTCGGCCAGGTCGGTGCTGCTGCCGAAGCTGAAGGTCACCGTGGCGCCCTCGTCGGTCTCGAACTGCTGGGCCAGCTCGGTGAAGACATCGGTCAGGGACGCGGCCGCGAGCACGGTGATCGCCCGGGTGTCGGTGCCGTCCGAGCCGTCGGCGGCGGTGTCGGCGGCACCGTCACTCCCGCAGGCGGTCAGGGTGACGGCCAGCGCGACAGCGGTCAGGAGCGCAGATCGGTGAGCATGCATGGAGGGAGTGTGCCGCATCTGCGGAACGAATGTCAGTCTTCGGTCTGCACGTGCGGTTCGGCGGGGAGGGCGAACCCGTGGTCGGTGAGGATCGCCTGGCCGGTCTCACCGAGGACGAAGTCGATGAACTCCTGGCCCTCGTCCGGGTGGGGGCCGCCGTCGATCAGGGAGATGGACGGGAAGGCGACCCGGTCGCTCGCCCACGGCAGCTCGATGGTCTCCACGGAGTCCCCGGCGTCGGCGGCCTCCGAGGCGAGCACGAGCCCGGCCTCCACACGGCCGTCGACGACCTCGGCGACGGTCTCGGCCGAGTCGGCCCCGACCACCTGCTGGACCTCGATGCCGGCGGAGTCCAGCGCGAGCTGGGCCAGCCGGCCGCACGACTCGTTGATGTAGCACACGGCCACCTCGTCGCCGTCGAGGTCCGCGACCCGCTCGACGTCGCCGGGGTTGCCCTTCGGCACGGCGATGACGAGCCGGTCCTCGGCGATCACAGCAGGTTCGCCCGCCACGACGCCGTTGACCTGGACGAGCCCGACCGGGTCTGCGGCGGCGAAGACGTCGGGGGAGTCCCCGGCGGTCAGGTCACGCACCAGGTTGCCGGAGGAGTCCACGGTGAGGTCGATCGCGACGTCCTGCTCCTCCTCGAACGCCCGGCCGAGGTCGGTGAAGGCGTGGCGGAGCGAGGAGTCGGCGTAGACCTGGATCGTCGTCGAGGGCCCGGCGCACGAGCGCACGACGGTGGCGACGACGAGCAGCGTGACGAGCAGCGCGGCCACCACGAGGACCGCGCGGGGCGGTCGCGTCACGGGACCTCCACCACGACGTGCGTCGACTTGACCGACGCGACGGCGCGCACGCCCGGCTCGAGACCGAGCTCGTCGGCTGCGTCGGCGCTCATCAGGGACACCATCCGGTGCGACCCGCACACCATCTCGACCTGGGCCATGACGTGGTCCTTCTTGACGCGCGTCACGATGCCGCCGAGCCGGTTGCGGGCGCTGACCGCGCTCGCCCTCGTCTGCTCGCGGTCCGGCTCGTCGAGCAGGGACTCGGCCAGCGCGGCGAGGTCGGCGCCGCGGATCGTCGTCGGGGAGCGGCCGTCACCCGGCACGGCGGGCAGCCGTCCGGCGTCGACCCAGCGCCGTACGGTGTCGTCGCTGACACCCAGCACGTCGGCGGCCTCGGCGAGGCGGTAGGTCGTCATCCGGGGATTGTCTCCCATGCGCCGCCCGCCCCGAGGCGACGGGTGCCGACGGTGCGCTGGGGCCGTACGGGACAATCGGAACGTGAGCGACAGCGGCGTCAACCCTCCCACCGTGAGCGGACCCAGCGGCAAGCCCTCACGCCACCAGCGCTCCGCCGCCGGCATGGTCGGCGCCATGATCATCACCCTGCTGGTCATCGGCGGCTTCGTGGCGCTGCGCGGCTTCACCCGCGACCAGGCCGAGGTCGAGGTGGCGTCCGTGGACTACCAGGACGCCGTGACGGCGGCCGCGGACTCCGGCCTGGCGCTCGTGCATCCCCGCGAGCTGCCGGACGGCTGGCGGGCCACGAGCGTCGACCTGTCCCGGGACGAGTCACCTGCCTGGGCGATGGGGATGCTGACCGACGAGGGCCGCTTCGTCGGGATCCGCCAGGAGGAGGAGTCGGCCGACGACATGGCGGCCGTCGCGATCGACAAGGACGCCGTGGAGGGCGACGAGGTGCGCCTCGACAGCGAGGTCGCCGGCACGTGGACCACCTGGACCGACGAGGGCGGGGACACGGGCTACGCCGCCGAGCTCGGGGACCAGACGGTGCTCGTGTACGGCTCGGCCCCGCGCGAGGACCTCACCGAGATCGTCGCGCTGCTGCAGCGCTGAGCGGCCGTCGCGTCAGTCGTCGCTCCCGTCGCTCCCGTCGGCGCCCTCGATCACCGCGTCGAGCCGCTTGCGCGCGCCGTCGAGCCACGACTGGCAGACCTGGGCGAGGAGCTCGCCGCGCTCCCACAGGGCCAACGACTCCTCGAGCGTGGTGCCGCCGGCCTCGAGGGTGCGCACCACCTCGATGAGCTCCTCGCGGGCGGCTTCGTACGTCGGGGTGTCCTGCTCGGCGGGGGAGCCGCTCATCGCGTCGTCCTTCGGGTCGGAGGGTCGGTGTCATCGGCGGTGTCGGTGGGTTCTGCCTCGGTGCGGACGGTGGTGGCGACCACCCGGCCGTCGGCCACCCGGACGCTCACCTCGGCACCCACGCTCACGGCGTCGACCGAGGTGACGACGTGCCCGTCGGCGTCCTGCAGCACCGCGTAGCCGCGCTGCAGGGTGGCCAGGGGCGAGAGGGCGCGGGCGCGCGCCCGGTGGTGGCCGATGTCGTCGGCCGCCCGGTCGAGCCGGTGGCCCAGGGTGCGGCGGGCCCGCTCCAGGAGCAGGTCGACCTCGTCCGAGCGGGCGGCCAGCAGGGTCCGGGGGTCGGCCATCACCGGCCGGGAGCGCAGCTGGTCGAGGCGCTCCTGCTCACGGTCGACGATCCGTGCCATGACTGAGCGGACGCGGTCGCGGGCCCAGGTGACCCCGGCGAGCTCCTCGGCCATGTCGGGCACCACCAGCTTGGCGGCGTCGGTGGGTGTCGAGGCCCGGACGTCGGCGGCGAGGTCGAGCAAGGGGGCGTCCTGCTCGTGGCCGATGGCCGACACGACGGGGGTGCGGGCACGGTGCACCGCCCGGAGCAGGGCCTCGTCGGAGAACGGCAGCAGGTCCTCGACGGAGCCGCCGCCGCGCGCGATGACGATCACGTCCACGCTCGGGTCGGCGTCCAGGCGCTCGAGCGCCTCGATGACCTCGCTCGCCGAGCGCGGACCCTGCATCGCGGCGTACGCCGTGACGACGTCGACGGCCGCCCAGCGTCGGCGCGCGTTGTCGACGACGTCGCGCTCGGCGGCGCTGCCGGGCGCGGTCACCAGGCCCACCCGACCGGGCAGGAAGGGGAGGTCGCGCTTGAGCTCGGGGGCGAAGAGGCCCTCGGCGGCCAGCAGCTGGCGTCGACGCTCGATGCGGGCCAGCAGCTCGCCGAGGCCCACCATCCGGATGTCGCGGGCGTAGAGGGAGAAGCTGCCGCGGTTGGCGTAGAAGGACGGCCGCGCGTGCACGACGACGCTGGCGCCCTCGACGAGCGGCGGGTTGAGGGAGTCGAAGAGCGTCCGCTGGCAGGTCAGCGTCACCGAGATGTCGGCGATCGGGTCCCGCAGCGTCATGAAGACGGTGCCGACGCCGGGGCGCCGGTTGACCTGCGCGATCTGGCCCTCGACCCAGACGGCGCCGAGCCGGTCGATCCACTGGCTGACGGCGTTGGCCACCGCGCGCACCGGTGCCGGTGACTCGAGCGTCGCGTCGCGGAGGGTGGCCACGCAGGCGAGGGTAGGGGACGGCACCGACGGCACCCGGCAGCGGCGGGGCGCGACCTCCTAGACTCGGCCCATGACCACCGACCTCGGCCTGCCCCCGGTCCTCGACCCCGAAGCCGCCAAGAACGTCCTGCTGGCGGCACCGCGCGGCTACTGCGCCGGCGTCGACCGCGCGGTGATCACCGTGGAGAAGGCGCTGGACCTGTACGGCGCCCCGGTCTACGTGCGCAAGCAGATCGTGCACAACAAGCACGTCGTGGCCGACCTGGAGGCCCGCGGCGCGATCTTCGTCGAGGAGCTCACCGAGGTCCCCGAGGGCCGGACCGTGGTGTTCTCCGCCCACGGCGTCTCCCCGGCGGTGCACGCCGAGGCCGAGGAGCGCGGGCTCAAGACCATCGACGCGACCTGCCCCCTGGTGACCAAGGTCCACCACGAGGCCAAGCGGTTCGCCAGCGACGACTACGACATCCTGCTCATCGGTCACGAGGGCCACGAGGAGGTCGAGGGCACCGCCGGCGAGGCGCCCGAGCACATCCAGCTCGTGCAGTCCCCGGCGGACGTGGCCGGCATCGTGGTGCGCGACCCGGCGCGGGTCGCGTGGCTGTCGCAGACCACGCTCTCGGTGGACGAGACCCTCGAGACGGTGGCCGCGATCCGTGAGCGGTTCCCGCTGCTGCTGGACCCGCCGAGCGACGACATCTGCTACGCCACCCAGAACCGGCAGCTCGCGGTCAAGGAGATCGCCGAGGGCGCCGACCTGCTGATCGTGGTCGGCTCCGGCAACTCCTCCAACTCCGTGCGCCTCGTGGAGGTCGCCCTCGAGGCCGGCGCCAAGGCGTCGTACCGCG
Source organism: Nocardioides sp. P4_G4 (assembly GCF_056401085.1). NCBI lineage: Bacteria > Bacillati > Actinomycetota > Actinomycetes > Propionibacteriales > Nocardioidaceae > Nocardioides > Nocardioides sp. P4_G4. The sequence continues at coordinate 36,954 of NZ_JBFUKA010000021.1, read as the reverse complement.
TGGACGACGCCTCGGAGATCGACGAGGCCTGGCTCGAGGGCGTGGACACCGTCTCGGTGACGTCGGGGGCCTCGGTGCCCGAGGACCTGGTCGACGGCGTCCTGGCCTACCTGGCCGAGCGCGGCTACCCCGAGGCGCGGGCCGTCCACACGGCCGAGGAGTCGCTCATCTTCGCCCTGCCGCCGGAGCTGCGTCGCGACATCCGCGCCGCCCAGGCCCGGGGCTGACCGAGAGGACTGGTCGGACATGGCCCGATACCTCGACATCCACCCCGACAACCCACAGCCGCGCCTGGTCGCCCAGGTGGTCGAGGCCCTGCGGGACGACCAGCTGATCGCCTACCCGACCGACTCGGGCTACGCGCTCGGCGCCCGGCTGGGCAACCGCGAGGGGCGCGACCGGATCCTGCGCATCCGCGACCTCGACGACCGTCACCACTTCACCCTGATGTGCAGGGACTTCGCCCAGCTCGGGCAGTTCGTGCACGTGGACAACGCGGCGTTCCGGGCGATCAAGGCGGCGACGCCGGGTCCCTACACCTTCATCCTGCCCGCCACCGGCGAGGTGCCGAAGCGGCTGATGCACCCCAAGAAGCGCACGGTCGGCGTGCGGATCCCGGACCACGTGCTGGTCTGCGCGATCCTCGAGGAGCTCGGGGAGCCGATCCTCACCAGCACGCTGATCCTCCCCGGCGAGGAGGAGGCCCGCACGATGGGCTGGGAGATCAAGGAGGAGCTCGACCACGTCGTCGACATCGTGATCGAGGCCGGCGAGACGTCCGCGCAGCCGACCACTGTCATCGACTGGTCGGGCGATGCTCCGGAGGTCGTGCGGTACGGCGCCGGCGACGCCTCACGCTTCGAGGCCTGAGCCGCAGGGGACGGTCGCGCGGGTGCGTCGGAATGGCGACTGGAGTGGCCGGGCGGTCGCCCAGGTGCGCGGGAATGGGCCCTCGGGCTTCGCCGAGGTCGTGCAGGTGCGCGAGCGCGAGGAGAGGTAGGTCGTCATACCTGCGCGGGTGCGCCGCACATGGCCGCCGGAGTGGGCGCCCGTGGCTTGGCGCGAGGGAAATGACGACTGGAGTAGCCGGACGGTCGCGCAGGTGCGCGACCTCCGCTGACGACCACGCGCCATTCGTGCGCACGTGCGCACCGCCGGATCAGCGCAGGAACTGCTCCAGGAGCGGCCCGGCCGTCTGGGAGCCGGAGACGCCGGTCTCGACGAACACCGCGACGGCCAGGTCGCCCTGGGTGGCGATCATCCACGTGTGCGTCGGCAGGGCGCCGGAACCGTCGGGGCTGCCGTACTCGGCGGTGCCGGTCTTGGCGCCGACCTCCCCGGGCAGGCCGGCCAGGAAGCCGCCCGACCCCTCGGTGACCACGGCGCGCATCAGGCCACGCAGCTGCGCGGCCTCCGCGGCCGTGAGCGGGGTCGGGCCGGCGGCGGCCGGGACCTCGTGGTCGAGGACGAGACGCGGTGTGACCGTCGTGCCGGCGCTGACCGACGCGGCGACGGTCGCCATGGCCATCGGTGAGGCCAGGACCGTGCCCTGGCCGATGAGGTCCGCCGCCTTCTCCGTCTCGCCCTGGGGCGTAGGGACCTGACCGAAGTACGCCGGGAAGCCGAGGTCCCGGTCGATCCCCAGCCCGAGCGAGCCGGCGGCCGCGGTCAGGGCGGTGTCGTCGAGGCGGTCGCGCTGGGAGATGAACGCGGTGTTGCACGAGTTGGCGACCGCCTGGCGCAGCGTGATCCGACCGATGCCGGAGGCGGGGTAGTCGTCGTAGTTCTTGAACGTCTTGCCGTCGACCACCGTGGTGGCGTCGCACGCCACCGGGCTGTCGGGGCCGATCCCGGCGCGGAGCAGCGCCAGCGAGCTGACCACCTTGAACGTGGAGCCGGGCGCGTACTGGCCGAAGGTGGCGGCGTTGAGCCCATCGTTGCCGGGGCCGTTGGCCGCGGCCAGGATGTCGCCGCTCGACGGGCGGATGGCCACCAGGGCGCTCACCGGACCGGTGCCGGCGAGGGCCTGCTCGGCCTTCTGCTGCAGGGCGGGGTCGAGGGTGAGCCGCAGGGGCTGGCCGGGGACCGGTGCCTGCTCGAAGAGCGTGCGGTCCGCCTCGCCGCCGGTGGCGCTGACCCGGAGGCCCGGCGTCCCACGCAGCTGCTCGTCGTATCGCGCCTGGAGCCCGGAGAGCCCGACCACGTCCCCGGCTGCGATGGCACCGCCCGAGGCCTCGACGGCCTCGGCGGTCGCGTCGCCGACCACGCCGAGCAGGGGAGCCGCGAACTCACGGGTCGGGGCGAGTGGCACCTCGTCCTCGAACCGGGCGGCGCCGGGGATGTCGGCGTACGCCGGGGTGAGCGTGGTGGCAGCGTCCTCGGCGCGCAGGACGAGCGCCTCGACGAATGCCTTCTCGCCGGCCGCGCCCACCTGCGCCACGTAGTCGGAGACCCCGAGGTCGAGCGCCCGGGCGATGGCCCGGGCCGAGGACGTCCACTGGTCGGGCCGGGCCTGGGTCTTGTCCAGCCCGAGGCGCACCACCGGCCGCGGGCCGACGATCGTGCTGTCCCCGGCCCCGAGGACCTCTCCGCGGGAGGCGGGCAGGCCGCTGAGGACCAGGCTCTCGCCCGGGGCGAGGTCGGGGGCGACGATCGCGGGGGTCCACGCGACCTGCCACGCGTCGTCGACCCGGGTCGCCTCGACCGGTGTCTCGTACGTCCACTCGGTGCCGTCGAGGGTCCAGGTCCAGTCAAGGGTCGCGGTGGCGGTGTCGTCCTGCGTCGTGACCGCCCCGGCGTCCACGGCCACCTGCTGGTCCTCGGGGACCGCGGCCCAGATCGCGGCCAGCTGCTCACCGGCCGCCGGGTCGTCGACGGCCACGCCGGCGAGCTCGCGGGCGGCGAGGGCCGAGGCCAGGTCGTCGAAGGTCGCGTCCGGCGGCTCGCCGGACCGGCAGGCCGTGAGCGGCAGCAGGAGCAGGACGCCGGCGAGGGCGGGTCGACGCAGAAGGGGTCGGCGCAGGGGTCGGCGCAGAAGGGGTCGGCGCATGGTCATGATCGGTCGGGCGGCGCGAACCGGCCGGTCAGTCCTCGGTCAGCGCGTCGCGCGCGAGGGTGCGCCGGCGCAGGGCCAGGGTGCCGAGGCACAGGACGTACCCGGCGACGAGCGCGGTGCTGTGGTGCGCGAGCCCGGAGAGCACCGCCTGCGGGACCCCGTCGCCGGCATCGGCGACCGTCGCCGGCGCGACGGATCCGAGGAGGGTGAAGATCGCGACCATGATGAGCGGAGGCAGCACCCCGACGGCGAAGAAGTCGTGCGGTGTCACCACGAGGGCCAGCCCCAGGCAGAGCACGACGAAGCACAGGTCGAAGAAGAGGCTGAGCTCACCGACCAGGACCAGGTTGATGACCACGACGGTGAGCGCGACGGCCACGCCGAGCGCCACGGCCTGTCGGCCCGGCTCGACACCGTCGGTCCACAACGAGCCCGACTGGGCCCTCGTCTGGCTCACGGGGCCACCGTAGGCCGGGCGCGTCCACTCGCGGTGGAGCCGCGCCGGAGGTCAAGCGGGCGGGGAGTCGTCGCCGTCGCCTGCCGCCGCGGCCTCGGCGGCGGCGTGGCGGGCGTGCAGCCGGTCGCGGACCTCGTCGGGGGTGTAGGCGCGACGCACCCGCTCCTGGCGGGCCATCGCCGCTCCGGTGGCGGCGACGCCCACGACGCCGGCCAGCCCCAGCCACTTCCACCATGCGTGTGCCATGGCGGAAGGCTAGTGCGACCCGACGTCGGCGACGCGGATCCTGCGGCCGTGGCCGAGCGTGGTCCAGACTGTCCGCCATGCCCGAGCACCTCACCCTGGACGCGGCGGCCGACCTCACCCGGACCGGGGACCTGTGGCTCTTCCGCGGCCGCACCGCGGCCGACCGAGCCATCCAGACGCTGACCAACGCGCCGGTCAACCACGTCGGGATGGCCGTGGTCATCGACGACCTGCCGCCCCTCATGTGGCACGCCGAGCTGGGCCGGTCGCTGCCGGACGTGTGGTCGGGCGAGAACCACCGCGGCGTCCAGCTCCACGACCTGCGGGCCGCCGTCGGCCAGTGGCAGGAGAAGTACGGGCAGCAGGCCTGGATGCGACAGGTCAGCCCGGAGGTGGGGCGGGTGGAGGAGGACGCCCTGCTGCGCGCGGTGGCCCGGCTCGACGGGGTCTCGTTCCCCACGACGACCCGGCTCGCCGGTCGCTGGCTGCGGGGTCGGGACGCCTACGTCGCGCGGCGCAAGCGTGGTCAGCAGGTGCGCCCGGAGGCGGCCTTCTGTGCCGAGGTCGTCGCCCTGACGATGCAGGAGATGGGCCTGGTGGCGGACGACCGGAAGGCACAGTGGTTCGACCCCGGGACCTTCTGGAGCGGGAGCTACCTGCCGCTGCTCGACCCCTGGACGTACGGCGCGGAGATCGAGGTCGGCGACGTGCCTGCCGGCCACCCGACGCCGAGCAGCCGGCACCGTTGGCGCTGAGGCGACGGGCCCGACCACCTCTCAGGCCCCCCGGGCCCGGTCGTCCCGGTCGTCGACCGGAGCAGGGGACACCGGGCCGAAGGATCCGTCGAAGAGCGTCTCGACCCGCCCCGGTCGGGCGACGTCGCCCAGCGCGTCGAAGTCTCGTGCCTCGAGGTCGCGTGGCCCGGGGTGGAGCCCCTCGTCGGGCACCTCGAGCTCCGGCGCCGACAGCGACCGCGGTGCCTCCTCCACCTGGCGCGGTGAGGGCAGGTCGTCGTTGGTGACGCCCATCTCGCCGAACCGGCGGGCGGTGACGAGGACCCGCCCCTCCAGCGAGCCGACGGCGGCGTTGTAGGAGGAGACGGCGGTGCCCAGCGACCGACCGATCCGGTCGAGGTGCCCGCCGAGGGTGCCGAGCCGCTCGTGCAGCTCGCGACCGAGGCGCTGAACCTCCGCCGCCTGGCTGGCCAGTGTCTCGTGCGACCAGCCGTGCGCGACGGTGCGCAGCAGGGCGATGAGGGTGGTCGGGGTGGCGAGCACGACCTGGCGGGCGGCGGCATACTCCAGGAGGTCGCCCTGGGTCTCCAGCGCGGCGGCCAGGAAGGCCTCGGCGGGCACGAACATCACCACGAACTCGGGGGTCTCGTCGAGCGCGCGCCAGTAGGCCTTGGCCCCGAGCTGGTCGACGTGCCTGCGCAGCTGGGACACGTGGCGGCGCAGGTGGGCGTCCCGCTCCTCGTCGTCCTCCGCACCGGTCGCGTCCAGGAAGGCGTCGAGGGGCACCTTGGCGTCGACGACCACCGCCTTGCCGCCGGCCAGCCGCACGACGAGGTCCGGGCGCAGCACGCCGTCGGCGAGCTGGACCTGCTCGGTGAAGTCGCAGCGGTCGACCAGCCCGGCCAGCTCGACGGCCCGCCGCAGGTGCATCTCGCCCCACCGGCCCCGCACCTGGGGCTTGCGCAGGGCCGTGGCCAGCGACGAGGTCTCGCGACGCAGCGACTCCGCCGTGAGCCGCATGTCGGTGACCTGCTGGCTCAGCTGGCCCTGCCACGAGGCGCGCGTCTGGTCGATGTCGCGGAGCTGGTCGTGCAGGCGCATCAACCCGTCGCGCACCAGTGCCTGGTCGGTCGTCTCGCGGCGCTCGCGCGCCTCGAGGGCGGCGACGATCCCGCTGTCCTGCGGGCGGGACCGGGCCCAGAGCAGGCCGATCAGCCCGCCGAGCGCCAGACCGACGAGCAGGGTCAGGGAAGTGGTCAGGAGGTCCATGGGGCGAGCATGGACCAGGCCACCGACAACGCGGTGGACCCCGGACGGCTCAGTCGACGTCGACGACGACCGGGGCGTGGTCCGAGGGCGACCCGGTGCCTTGGGCGGGGTCGCGTTCGTCGCGGTCGATGAAGGCTCCGCTCACCCGCCCGGCGAGCGACGGCGAGGCGACCACGAAGTCGATCTTGAGCCCCCGGTCGCGCTCGAAGCGCTGCCGGTAGTAGTCCCAGTAGGTGTACCCGGGGTCGTGCGCGCGGGTGACCTCGACGTACCCGTCGTCGAGGAAGCCCTGGAAGGCGGCCCGCTCCGGGGGAGTCACGTGGGTGGACTTCAGGAACTGCGCGGGGTCGAAGACGTCGTCGTCGGTGGGGCAGATGTTCCAGTCGCCGACCAGCGCCGTGTCCCCGTCGAGCCACGACCCGGCGGCCTCGCGCAGCCGCGCCAGCCAGTCGAGCTTGTAGGCGTAGTGCGGGTCGTCGGGCTTGCGGCCGTTAGGGACGTACAGCGACCAGATGTCCACGCCGCCGCACCGGGCCGCGATCGCACGCGACTCGGGGGCCAGCGGGTCGCCGTACCCCGGCATCGCCTCGAAGCCCACCCGGACGTCCTCGAGGCCGACGCGAGAGACGATCGCGACGCCGTTCCACTGGTTGGTGCCGGCGACCGCCACCTCGTACCCCAGGGCCTGCAGGCCCATCAGCGGGAGCTGGTCCTCGCGCGCCTTGGTCTCCTGCAGGGCCAGGACGTCGACCTCGTGACGCTGGAGGAAGGCCTCGACTCGGTCGATGCGGGAGCGGAGGGAGTTGACGTTCCAGGTGGCGATGCGCACCGCACCAGCCTAGGAGAGAGCCCTTGACTGCAGGCAGGGGAGGCGGCCGCGGCGCTCTGACCTCGGTCGATAGACGCGAGCAGTCGATTGAGTGCGGATTGGTCTTTCCCCTCCGATCAATGTCCGTGCCAGATTCGCCTCGCGTGACGACCGTCACCCCCGCATCGTCCAGGAGGTCCCGTGGTGTTCCCAGGCAGGTTCGACGACAGGGTCGTGGTGGTGACGGGCTCGGCCCAGGGCATCGGGGCCGCCGTGGCCCAGCGGGTGGCCGCCGAGGGAGGTGCCGTCGTGCTGGGGGACCGGTCGCCCCTGGTCGAGGAGGTGGCCGCGTCGATCCGTGCCGAGGGCGCGACCGCCGTGGCGCACGAGTGCGACCTCGAGCGCTACGACGGCGCCGAGGCACTCGTGTCGCGGGCGCTGGCCGAGCACGGCCGGGTGGACGTGTGGATCAACAACGTCGGCGGCACCATCTGGACCCGTCCGTTCGAGCACTACGACGTCGCCGCGATCGAGCAGGAGATCACCCGGTCGCTGTTCCCCACGCTGTGGTGCTGTCGCGCCGTGCTGCCGCACATGGTGGACCGTGGCCGCGGCACGATCGTCAACGTCTCCTCGATCGCCACCCGCAGCGTCAACCGCGTGCCGTACGCCGCGGCCAAGGGCGGCGTGAACGCCCTGACCGCCTCCCTCGCCTTCGAGGCGGCGAGCAAGGGCGTGCGGGTCGTGGCCACCGCGCCCGGAGGCACCGAGGCGCCGGCCAGGCGGGTGCCCCGCAACGACGCCGAGCTGGGTGCCGAGGACGGAGCCTGGTACGACGAGATCGTCGCCCAGACGGTCGCCAGCACGCACCTGGGTCGCTACGGCACCCTCGCCGAGCAGGCCGCGCCGATCCTCTTCCTCGCCTCCGACGAGGCCTCCTACGTCACCGGCAGCGTCCTGCCGGTCGGCGGTGGTGACCAGGGCTGACACGCCCGGTCCCCATCCCCACCTCACCCCTGGGACGCGGCACCCCCGCGCCCGCACCGGAAGGACTCTCATGGACTCACTGCTTCGCGCCATCGGCCGCATCCCGGGCGCCCTGATGATCGTGCCGCTGTTCCTCGGCGCGCTCGTCAACACCCTTGCCCCCGACCTGCTGATGATCGGCAGCTTCACCACCGCCCTGTTCAAGGAGGGCGCCCCGGTGCTGATCGGCCTCTTCTTCCTCTCCGTCGGGGCGCAGATCCAGCTGCGCGCGGCCCTGCCCTCGATCGAGAAGGGGCTCGTGCTCCTGCTCGCCAAGTACGGCGTGGCGGTGGTCGCGGGACTGGTCGTCGCGTTCCTGACCCCGGACGGCAACCTGTGGGGGCTCGTGCCGCTGGCGGTCATCGCGGCCATGTCCAACTCCAACGGCTCCCTGTACGTCGCCCTGACCAGCCAGTTCGGCAACAAGACCGACAAGGGCGCCATCTCGATGCTGTCCATCAACGACGGCCCGTTCCTCACCCTGGTCGCCCTCGGGGCTGCCGGCCTGGCCGACTTCCCGATCATGGCTCTGGCCGCCGCGATCCTGCCGATGGCCCTCGGCTTCGTGCTCGGGAACACGAGCACCATCGCGCGTGAGTTCCTGGCCCCCGGCGAGAAGCTCATCATCCCGTTCGCGGCCTTCGCCCTCGGTGCCGGCATCGACTTCTCGGTGCTCGCCACCTCAGGAGCGATCGGCGTCCTGCTGGGGCTGGCCACGGTGGTGCTCTCCGGCGGCGCGGCCGTGCTGGCCCTCTACGGCTGGCACGTCGTGCGGCGTCACCCCCGACCCACCCGCAACCTGGTCGCAGGCGTGAGCGAGGCCAGCACGGCCGGCAACGCGATCGCGACCCCGGTGGCCGTCGCATCCGTCGACCCGACCTTCCTCGCGGTCCAGGAGGTCGCCACGGCACAGGTCGCGGCGGCCGTGGTGACGACGGCGTTCACGGCACCCTTCCTGGTGGCCTACGTGGCGTCGTGGCAGCGCCGGCGTGGCGTGACCCCGGAGAACGAGGAGGCGCTCTACGAGGCACCGGCCGAGGTCGGTGTCGAGGTCGACAGCGTGCCCGCGGAGGCTCGGGCCACCGTCTGAGACCGGTGGGGGCTCGGGCCCCCTTCGGCAGAATTTTCCACAGGTAGCCCTTTACACGGGCAATCGTGGTGCGCAAGGTTCTCCCCACGCACTGTTCTCGGGAAACAGGTGCCACTGCTGGACCCCCGGGCTGAGTGTGCCTACATCCACCATCCCTGAGGAGCTCCACCATGCAGCGCAGCCGTCTCGGGCAGCTCGCCCTCGCCTCCGCAGCCGTCCTGGCCGCCACTCTCACGTCGGTCGCCACACCGGCGCTGGCGGCCACGGACAGCGACATCCCCACCTTCTCCGAGTTCCACTCGCAGACCTTCAAGGACGTCGACAACCAGTACATCGTCAACGGTGACGAGCCCGTCTCCACCACCAGCGACCTCAAGACGTTCTACGAGTCGATGGTCGGCAGCTCCAAGAAGACCACCGAGAACGGCCTCGTGGTCAACACCGTCAGCGGTCGTGACGACAAGTGGACCGCCACGCAGGCGATGAACCTCACCTACTGCGTGAGCACCAAGTTCGGCAGCCAGTACGCCGCCGTCGTCAACGCCATGGCCGCCGGATCGGGCCAGTGGGAGGCGGCCTCGTCCAAGGTCAACTTCACCTACCTGCCGGCCAACGACGCCAGCTGCACGACCCGCAACAACGCGGTGCTCTTCTCGGTCGAGCCGACCAGCACCACGCAGTACATCGCCCGGGCGTTCTTCCCGAGCACGGCCGACCGCTCGCGCAACGTGCTGGTCAACGCCACCTCGCTGCAGAACTCGGGCTCCTGGACCCCGTCCAACATCCTGGCCCACGAGCTCGGCCATGCGCTCGGCTTCCGTCACGAGCACACCCGCCCCGAGGCCGGCACCTGCTTCGAGGACAACAACTGGCGCCCGCTGACGCCGTACGACTCCTCCTCGATCATGCACTACCCCCAGTGCAACGGCACGAGCAGCAACCTGAGCATGACGGCCACCGACCGCCAGGGGATCGTGGCGCTCTACGGCGCCTGATCCGCACCGAACCGCGAACGCCCCTCCTGTCCCGAGCTCGAGGGGCGTTCGTGCGTCCGGGATCCGGCCGTTCAGAGGGTCCAGGCGGTGAGCACATCCGGCGTCGCAGCGTCGGCGAGCGCGATCGCACGCTCCCGGGGGACGTCGCGCACGAGGACCCGCTCCGCGCCCGCCGCGGTGGTCGCGACCAGGTCGGCGAGCCCGACCCGGCGCTGGAACCACGTCTCGTTGACCACCCAGCCGATGATCCCGTCGGTCTCGAGCACGGTGCGCACGCGGGCCGCCTCGGCGTGGCCCACGACGAGGTGTGACGCCGCGCCGGGCTCGCGGACGAGGACGTGGCCCAGGTGCCGGTACGACGCCTCGGCGACCGCGACGCTCGCCGGGAGCCCGATGACGAGCACCGCCACCGGCAGCCACCAGCCGAGCAAGCCGACGTCGGTGAGCACGACGGGGAGCACGGCCAGGGCGGCGAGCACGAGCACGCCGCGGGCCTCACGCACGTGGCTGCGACGTCGCGCGGCCGGGCCGTGGGCGACGAGCGGGGTCGTGAGGCGGCCGGGCTCGGCCAGCACGTCGTCGCCGACGTGGACGCACACCTCGCGGGGGCAGGGCGGCAGGATCCGGGTGACGCCCTCGCTGCCGAYGCCGGTCGCGAGGGTGGACAGCTCGCCGCCCCCGACGGCGCGCAGCAGCAACGGCTCGCGCATCTCCACGCCCCGCACCCGCGTCTCCTCGACGCTGATCGAGCGGGTGGTGAAGAGACCGGCCGTCAGGTGCAGCGACCCCTGCCCGCGGGTCAGGCGCATGTCCCACCACTGGACGACGTAGCCCGTGACCGCGACCGCGACCCAGCCCACGAGGCCGATCGCGAGCACCAGCAGGACGACGAGCCAGACGGCAAAGGACGTCACCCACTGCCAGCCGCTGCTGAGGTGCTCCTGGTCCAGGAAGGGGAGGTCGTCGGCGAACTGGGCGAACAGGCCCACGAGGCCAGCGATCAGGACGAGTCTCGCCAGGCTGAACGGGGCGAAGCGCAGCCACGACCAGTCGATGGCGGCCAGCAGCGACTCGACGGGAGCAGGCGCGACGACGGGGGTCGTGGGGTCGGCGTACGCCTCCGCCGCCACCGGTACGCCGCCCTGCCGCCGGGCCAGCAGGTGGGCGCGGAGCTCGGCGGCCCGCTCTCGGGAGATGGCGTCGAGGGTGATCCGGTCGTCGTCGACCCCGGTCCCGATCTGCACCTTGGCCAGCCCGAGGACCCGGTGCAGGAGCGAGGACTCCAGGTCGACGCTGCGGACCCGGTCGAGCGGCGCGGTGGAGGTGGTCTTGGTGAGCAGGCCGGTGCGCTTCTGGAACTGGGTCCCTGTGACCCGCCAGGACGTGGTCAGCCAGGGCAGCACCCCGAGGGCGACCGCACCGAGCACCAGCAGCGGCACCGACCACCACGGCATCCCGTCGTCGCGGCGCGAGCTGAGGCCGACGAAGGCGATCAGCGCCGGCACCAGGAACTGGCCGACCGTCTTGACCGGGTCGAGCAGGAGGTTGCGCGGGTCGAGCCGCTGCCACCCGCCGGAGTCGGGGTCCACCTCCGGACTCACGTGGCGTCGCCCTCGCTGGCGCCGGTGATGGCGGTCAGGGTCGCCACCAGCTCGCGTGCCTGCTCGGCGTCGAGGCAGTCGATCGTGATGGGCCCGGCGGCCGAGGCGGTGGTGACGGTCAGGGAGGCGAGGCCGAACACCCGCATCAACGCCCCCTGGCGGGAGTCGACGGTCTGCACCCGGCTGAGCGGGGCGATCCGTGAGCTGATGGTCACCCACCCCGAGCGTGTGTGGATCGCGGTGTCGGTGACCTCCCAGCGGTGCACCCGGTAGCGCACCGGCGGCATCACGGCGGGGTACGTCGCCAGGGCGACGAGGGCGAGCACGCCGAGCGCCAGGGACCACCACGGCGGCGTGCCCGCCGACAGCCACCACGCGACGTACGCGGCGACGAGGACCAGGGCGAGGACCACGGACGGGATCATGGCCGCGACGCGCCAGAAGCCGACGGCGCGGGGGGACACCTGGTGCGCGGGCTCGCGCAGTCCGGGGGAGGACGGGGTGGCCGGGGCCGGTGCCTGGGTCATGGCCCGAGTTTTCCACGACCGTGGAACTGCGGGCACGGCCCGACGCGCCGGGACGGACGAGGACGTCAGCCCCGGACGGTCCACGTGTCGTCGGCGGTCGGCCCCAGGGCCGTCGCGGTCTGCAGGAGGTACGTCGAGAAGCCGGTCGCCGCGTCCAGCGCGTGCACCTCGGTCGTCGCGCCCGCCTTGTTGACCATCAGCAGGTCGTCACGGCCGTCGCCGTTCGGGTCGGCGGCGCTGACCGACCAGGTCCCCGGGTCCACCGCGGGTGCCGCGGTGTAGGTCTGCGCGAGGAAGGTGGTGAAACCGGTCTTCGCGTCGAGCACGTGCACCGCCGTGCGGCCGTCGGACTGCAGGTCGACGAGGTAGAGGTCGTCGCGCCCGTCGAAGTCGTAGTCGCCGGCGGTGACCTGCCAGCGGTCCGGGTCCAGCGCCGGGGCGGCCGTGGCGGCGTGGGACAGCTCGGTCTGGAAGCCCGTGGAGGCGTCGAGCACGCTGACGGCCAGTCGACCGTCCTCGTCGAGGTCGACCACCCACAGGTCGTCGCGGCCGTCGCCGTCGTAGTCGCCCGCGACGAACTCCGCGCGCCCGAGCCGCGTGTCGCGCTGGAGGATGGTCGCGTGGCTGAGGAAGGAGTGGAGGTACTCGCTCCCGTCGAGCACCTTGACCTGGGCCGTCCCGGCTCCCTCGGGCAGCACGGCGTAGACGTCGGTGGCGCGGTCGCCGTCGAAGTCGCCGGTCGCGTAGCTCCAGCCCTGCTCGGTGAGGGGCAGGCCCGTCTGGTTGGAGTACGCCGCGTAGCCCGACGCCGCGTCGAGCACGTGGGCCTCGACGCCGCCGGTGGCGGGCTCCCGGATCGCCACCAGGTCCGCCGGGGTGCCCGTGGTCTGCCGGCCGACCTGCTCCACGCGCACCTGGTCGACGTACATCGAGGGTGAGGACGAGGTCTCTCCGCAGGTGGGCTGCTCCTCGTCGGCGCAGTTCCGCTTGACCTGGAGGCGCATGTGCTCGGGGGCCACCGGCGCGTGGTCGGTGGACCACGTCTCGACGCCGTCGACGAAGAACCGCGTGGGCACGGGGGAGACGGTGGCGGCGTCCTGTCCGGGACCCATGTAGGTGAACTCCACCGAGTACTCGTGCCACTGGTCCATGTCCCGGGGGTAGGAGTCACCCAGGCAGGCCTTGTCGCCGATCGGCGGGGAGTAGCGCCAGTAGTACGCCGCGAGCACCCGCCCGCAGCGCGGCTTGCCGCCCCAGCTCTCCACGACGTCGATCTCGCCGACCCGCTGGGTGTCGTCCGTGCGCAGCCAGAAGGCCGGGTGCACCCCGGTCTCCTTCGGCATCTTGAGCGTCGCCGAGACGCGATAGGTGGTGCCGACCTCGAAGGGGACGGAGGCCAGCGACCCCAGGTGGGCCTCGGGGCGCATCTCGAGCACCGTGCGACCGTCGTACGTCGTCTGGGTGATCCGGTCGGCGTTGGACGTCGAGACGTGCGACCAGCGCTCGGCGTACGGCGCGTCGAAGCCGTCGTTGTAGACCTCCACCGGGCCCGCCACGGGCGGGGCCGAGACGAGCGGCGTCTCCGGCACCACGAGGTCCGGCACGGGGGGCATGGTCGGGCTGAGGAACTGCAGCGCGACGAGCAGCTCGAGAAGCCAGGAGGGCATGGGTCCTTCGAGGGCAGGAGAAAGGACGTCGATCGACGGAATCGGTGGACGGAGTCGATCGACTGTGTCGATTGAACAGGGCAGGTGGTGGCCCGGCCAAACCGGCCGCCYGGATCAGGGCATTCGGCGGTCGCGCCCGTAGACTCCCGGCCCGTGGCTCTCACCATCGGCATCGTCGGACTCCCCAACGCGGGCAAGTCCACGCTCTTCAACGCCCTGACCAAGAACGACGTGCTGGCGGCGAACTACCCGTTCGCCACGATCGAGCCCAACGTCGGAGTCGTCGGGGTCCCCGACGACCGTCTTCCGAAGCTCGCGGAGGTCCACGGCTCGGCCAAGATCCTGCCCGCGACGGTGGAGTTCGTCGACATCGCCGGCATCGTCCGCGGCGCCTCGGAGGGTGAGGGCCTCGGCAACAAGTTCCTCTCCCACATCCGCGAGTCCGCGGCCATCTGCCAGGTCACCCGGGTCTTCCGCGACGAGGACGTCACCCACGTCGACGGCGAGGTCAACCCGTCGTCCGACATCTCGACGATCCAGACCGAGCTGATCCTGGCCGACATCCAGACCGTGGAGAAGGCCATCCCGCGGCTGGAGAAGGAGGCCCGCGGCGACAAGTCGAAGGCCCCCGTCCTCGACGCCGCACGCGAAGCGCTGACGGCCCTCGAGGGCGGCACCCCGGTCATCGACACGAAGATCGACCGCGACCTGTTGCGCGAGCTCTCCCTGCTGACCGCCAAGCCCTTCATCTACGTCTTCAACTGCGACGCCGACGAGCTGGGCGACGACGACCTGAAGGCCCGTATGCAGGAGATCGTCGCGCCGTCCGAGGCGATCTTCCTCGACGCCAAGTTCGAGTCCGAGCTCGTCGAGCTCGGCTCCGACGAGGAGGCGCGCGAGATGCTCGCCGAGATGGGCGTCGAGGAGCCCGGCCTGGACGTGCTCGCCCGCGTCGGCTTCGACACCCTCGGCCTGCAGACCTACCTGACCGCCGGTCCCAAGGAGACGCGGGCCTGGACGATCAGGAAGGGCGCGACGGCTCCCGAGGCCGCCGGTGTCATCCACACCGACTTCCAGAAGGGCTTCATCAAGGCCGAGATCGTCTCCTTCGACGACCTGATGGCCCTCGGCACCATGCAGAAGGCCAAGGAGGCCGGCAAGGTGCGCATGGAGGGCAAGGACTACGTCATGGTCGACGGCGACGTCGTGGAGTTCCGCTTCAACGTCTGACCCGACGCGTCAACGGCGACGGCTCGACCCGGAGCACCTTGGCCACGCCGGCAGGCAGCCACCAGTTCGACCGGCCCAGCAGGGTGACGAGCGCCGGCACGAGCAGCGCGCGCACGATGGTGGCGTCGATCAGGATGCCGACCCCCAGGGCGGTGCCGAGCACCTTGATGTCCGTGCCTGGTGCCGACGCGAGGGCCGCGAAGGCGAAGAACAGGATGAGCGCGGCGGACGTCACCAGCCGGCCGGTGCGCCCGAGGCCGGTGATGACGGCCTCGTCGGTGTCGCCGGTGTCGTCGTACTCCTCGCGCATCCGGGCCAGGATGAAGACCTCGTAGTCCATCGAGAGCCCGAACAGGAACGCGAAGATCACCACCGGCAGCCAGAACGTGATGGCGCCGGTCGCCGACACGTTGAAGATCAGGTCGGAACCGTGGCCCTCCTGCCAGAAGAACACGACCGCGCCGAAGACCGCGGTCAGGGACACCAGGTTGAGCGCCACGGCCTTGACCGGCAGCAGGATCGAGCGGAACGTCCGCATCAGGAGCACGAAGGTGATCAGCGCGATCAGGAGGAGCACGTAGGGGAACTTGTCGTAGACCGCGGTGAAGTAGTCCTCGACGGTCGCGCCGGCGCCGGTCACCAGCACCTCTCCGTCCACGGCGTCCTGGACGGAGGTCCGCACCGCGTCCACCACCTCGTTGCTGGTGCTGTCCACCGTCTCCGTGACGGGCACGACCTGGATCACCGCCTGGTCGGCCTGGTCGGACGACACCGCGGCGACCTGGATGCCGTCGACGCGGCCGGCGGCCTCGGCCGCTGCGTCGGCCTGGTCGCGGTCGACGAGCACGACGATCGGGGTCAGCACGCCGGTGCCCACGCCGGCTGTCTGCAGCGTGTGGAGGGCGTCGTACGGCGCTCCGCTGYGGGCCAGCGAGTCGACGCTGGCGGTACCGATCTTGAGGTTGGACACCGGGTAGATCAGCAGTCCCAGGAGCACGAGCGCCGCGCCGGTGGCGAGCCACTTGTGGTGGACGATGCCGCGTGCCCACGCCGTCCACCCCCGGGAGGCGGTGGCCTCCTTGCGGATCCGCGGGTAGTCGATGCGCGGGCCGACCTTGGAGAGCAGCGCCGGCAGCAGGGTCAGCACGACCGCGACGCTCACGAGCGGGATGAGCATGCCCCCGATCCCCATGCTGCGCAGGAACGGAACCGGCACCACGACCAGGGCCACGAGGCTGATGGCGACCGTGACACCGGAGGCGAGGACCGCGTGCCCCGCGGTCTGCATGGCGACCACCACGGCGTCCTCGTTGGTACGGCCATGGGCGCGCTCCTCACGCCACCTCGACACCAGCAGCAGTGAGTAGTCGATGGCGACGCCGAGCCCGATGAGGGAGATCAGGAACTGCACGACGAAGCTCACCTCGCTGAAGGTGGTCAGCCCCAGCACCAGCAGGAACGTCGTGAGGATCGAGACCGCGGCGATCAGCAGCGGCAGGAGCGCCAGGAACGACGCGAAGACGAACAGGAGCACCAGGAGTGCCCCCGCCGCGCCGAGCAACGTCTCTGCCAGCACGCTCGGCCCCTCGGTGTCGCCGCCCGCGGACAGCAGGCCGTAGGACGTCAGCCCGGCCGTCAAACCCGCCTGGTCGGACGCCGCGGCCAGCGCGGGCTCGAGCTGTGCCTCGATGCCCGGCCCGAACGAGGTCGGTGGCGGCCCCTGGATCAGTGCATAGGTCGTGAGCCCGTCCGGGGCGATGAAGCTGTCGTCGCCGGTGGTCGCGAAGTCGGTCACCAGGACACCGGGCGAGGCCGCGGCGGTCGCCTCGAACACCCCGTTGACCGCATCGATGTCGGACGTCACGGACTGTCCCTCGGGGACGGTCACCACGGCGACGTACGTGTCGAACGAGCTCACTCCGTAGCTCGCGACGAGCTGCTTCTCGGCGTCGTCGCCGGGCTGGCCCGGGAGCGAGAAGTCGATGGTCAGCCGGTCGCTCAGCTGACCGGCGGCGACGCCACCGAGGATGAAGGTGGTCAGCCAGAAGAGGCTGACGATCAGCCGGTGCCGCATGACGAGCCGAGCGAGACGCTCCACGGGGGACTCCTGGCCACAGAGGGCAGCCCGCCCGGGAGCGGACTGTTCGGTCGACGGTACTGAGAGCGTCCTCGACGCGTCAACGAGTGGACGGGCCGCGTCGGCGGCCATCCCGCGGGCTCCATGTGCGAGCGACGGAAGACCCTTGACAAGGTGAGCCCGCTCACACTTTAATGCTGATTGTTAACAATCAGCGATCTCAGCGAGGTGTTGCATGTCGGCTCTCCCCACGGTGTTGATCTCGACCCACCTCGAGCGACAGCACGTGAGGGCCATCGAGTCCGCCTTCCCGGACATCGAGGTCATGTACGACCCCGAGCTGGTGCCGGCACCCCGCTACCCCGGAGACCACGGGGGAGCGCCTCACGAGCTGACCGCCGAGCAGCAGGAGCGTTGGGACGAGATGCTCCAGCGGGCGGACGTCGCCTTCGACTTCGACTGGCAGGACCCGGCGCGACTCGTCGACCGTGCCCCGAAGCTCCGCTGGGTCCAGGCCACCAGCGCCGGCATCGGCGCCTTCATGACCCGTACCGGTCTGTGCGACACCTCCTTGGTCGCGACCACGGCCGCAGGCATCCACGCCGTCCCGCTCGCGGAGTTCGCACTCGGCGGCGTCCTGCACTTCACCAAGGGCTTCGGCCACCTCGAGCGTTGCAAGCAGGCTCGACACTGGGAGCGCTACACCACGGAGCAGCTCGCCGGGCAGACCGTCACCGTCGTCGGCCTCGGGAAGATCGGCCAGCAGGTCGTCCGATCGTTCCGGGCGATGGGCACCGATGTCGTCGCGGTCGGGCGACCCGGAGGCAGCTACGACCTCCCCGAGGACGTCGAGGTCATCGACACCCGTCGGCTCGACGCGGTCCTGCCCCGCACCGATGTGCTCGTCCTGTGCTGCGCTCTCACCGAGCAGACCCACGGCCTCGTCGGGGTTGCCGAGCTGGCCGCACTCCCCTCGCACGCGGTGCTCGTCAACATCTCCCGCGGGCAGGTCGTCGACGAGGACGCCCTCATCGCGGCTTTGGAGTCCGGATCCCTCCGGGGGGCGTGCCTGGACGTGTTCACCACCGAGCCGCTGCCGCAGGAGTCCCCCCTGTGGCGGCTGGACAACGTCATCGTCTCGCCGCACTCGGCCTCCACCGTGGCCGGAGAGAACGGTCTCCTCGCAGCGCTGTTCATCGAGAACCTGCGCCGCTGGCTCGAGGACAGGCCACTGATCAACCTCTACCGCCGAGACCTCGGCTACTGACCTCACCGCACCCGGGCGTCGGGCGCACCAACGAATCATCAAAGGAGCACGTCCATGCAACGGAAACGACTGCGTCTGGTCACGGCGATCGGTGCCCTCACCCTGGCCGCCAGCGCGTGCACCGGCAGCACCACCAACGACACAGCCTCGAACGACAGCGGGTCCGATCCGAGGTACGGCGGCACGATGACCGTCGCCTACTCGAGCAACCCGAACACGTTCGATCCCGCGGTCTGCTACGACGCCACGTGCTGGAACAACATGCGGATGATCTTCGACCGCCTCTACGACTACGTGGGCGACACCATGGAACTCGCGCCGCAGGCCGCCGAGGCGGCACCCGAGGTCTCCGAGGACGGGCTCACGTACACGATGAAGATCCGTGAGGGGATGACGTTCTCGAACGGCGACCCCGTGCGTGCGCAGGACTTCGCGTACTCCTACTCGCGCATCCTCGATCCCGCCACCAAGTCGCCGGTCCAGAGCTTCTGGCAGGGAGTGGAGGGCGCCAAGGAGTACTCCGAGAACCCCCAGGGCGTGGTGTCCGGCATCAAGGCGGTCTCTGACAACGAGCTGCAGATCACGCTCACGGCCCCCAACTCGGCCTTCAAGTACGTGCTGGCGATGCCGCACTCCTCGGTGATCCCCGAGGGCACGGGCGACCAGCAGGCCACCGACCCCATCGGGTCGGGCCCGTTCGTCTTCGACAGCTACGAGCCCGGGCGCGAGATCAAGCTCACCCGCAACGAGGACTACTGGGAGGAGGGCAAGCCGTACGTGGATGCCGTCGACCAGAAGATCAACGTCGACCCGTCGGTGCAGCTGCTCCAGGTGCAGAAGGGGCAGGTAGACCTCATGGGCGACCCGATGCCGCCCGCCAAGTACCTCGAGGTCGTCAACGACCCGGCCCTCGAGGACCAGACGACGACCATCACCAAGCCCAGCACCTACTTCCTCACGCTCAACACCCAGATGGCCCCGTTCGACGACCCCAAGGTCAGGGAGGCCGTCTCGTACGCCATCGACCGCTCCTTCCTGGTCAAGCTCGTCAACGGGCAGGGCCAGGAGGCCAACCAGTTCCTGCCGCCCGGCATCGCCGGCTACAGCGACACCGAGATGGTCAACGACCAGGACATCGAGAAGGCCAAGCAGCTCCTCAGCGATGCCGGCTTCCCCGACGGGCTGAAGACCACGCTCTACACCTGGAACGACGACCCGTGGACCACCCTGGGCCCGCAGATCCAGCAGGACCTGAAGAAGATCGGCATCGACGCCGACTTCCGGCCCCTGGAGCCCAGCGCGTTCTTCGAGCTCGCCGCCACGCCCGACAAGGCGCCGATGACCCTCACCTTCTGGGTGGCGGACTTCCCCGACGGCAGCAACTTCTTCCAGGCGCTCATGTCCTGCGCGGCAGCCATCCCCGGCGGCCAGAACTACTCCTTCTACTGCAACAAGGAGATGGACGACACGGTGCTCGAGGCGCTCGCCACCGAGGACCCGGACGAGGTGACCCGCCTCTACGACGAGGCCGGCACCACGATGCTCGCCGACAACCCGGTCGTCCCGCTGTACTACGGCACGAAGACGGAGGTCTTCGGCGCCAACGTGGGCAACTACCACTCGCAGCCCATCTGGGGTTGGGACATGACCAACTACTGGAAGAACGACGGCTCCGAGGCCCGGGCCGCCAACTGATCCGTCGAGGTGCCATCACGCCACCCCCTGCTCCGGGCGTGGTGGCACCTCGCGGGCCCGACCAAGGGACCCCATGAACGCCATACTCGACATCAAGGACCTCGCAGTGTCCTTCGCCTCCGGCGAGGAGGTCGCTCCCGCCGTCCGCGGAGTCTCCTTCGACGTGGCTGCGGGCGAACGCATCGGCATCGTCGGTGAGTCGGGCTCGGGCAAGTCGGTCACCGCTCAGGCGATCATGCGCCTGCTGCCGTCGACMGCCGACGTCTCCGGATCCGTCCGCTTCAACGGCGAGGACATCCTGGGCTACGACCGCAAGCGGTTGACCCGCCTGCGCGGCGCCGAGATCGCCATGATCTTCCAGGACCCGATGTCCAGCCTGAACCCCTTGATGCGGATCGGGCAGCAGATCACCGAGACGCTGCGACGTCACCGGGGCCTGGGCCGCTCCCAAGCACGCGACGAGGCGATCCGCCTGCTGCGCACCGTGGGCATCGCGGACGCGGAGGCGCGGCTGCGTGACTATCCCCACGCCTTCAGCGGTGGCATGCGCCAGCGGGTCTGCATCGCGATCGCCGCCAGCTGCGCACCCCAGCTCATCATCGCCGACGAGCCGACCACAGCCCTCGACGTCACCGT
The DNA here is from genome assembly GCF_056401085.1 of Nocardioides sp. P4_G4. Lineage (NCBI taxonomy): Bacteria > Bacillati > Actinomycetota > Actinomycetes > Propionibacteriales > Nocardioidaceae > Nocardioides > Nocardioides sp. P4_G4. The sequence goes on along the minus strand of NZ_JBFUKA010000021.1, from coordinate 16,574 downwards.
CCAGGGCCAGGTCCTCGACCTGCTCGACAAGCTGACCGACGACCACGGCACGGCGGCCATCCTCATCAGCCACGACCTCGGCGTCGTGTCGAGCTTCTGCGACCGCATCCTCATCATGTACGCCGGCCAGATCGTGGAGCAGGGGCCCACCGAGCGCGTGGTCCGCGCCCCCCAGCACCCCTACACGCGGGCCCTGCTGGACTCGATCCCCCGCATGGACCAGGACCTGCCGCACCGGCTGCCCGGCATCCCCGGTGCCCCGCCCCACGGCGCGCAGGACGTGGACGGATGCCCGTTCGCGGCCAGGTGCCCGCGAGCCACGCAGGAGTGCCTGGTCGCCATGCCGACCATGACCCCCACCACGCCGGCGCTGAGCCCGGCGCTGAGCCCGGCGTACGCACCCGACGGCGGGGCGGCCCCCGCGCTGGCAGAGGCACCATTCGCCTTCGCCTGCTTCCACCCGCTGGGTGCCGACGCCGCAGAGCCCCTGGAGGTGGCCCGATGACCGGACACGTCGAGACCGTCGGACCGATGGTGGAGGTGAGCGGCCTGACCGTGCGCTTCAAGCCGCCCCGCTTCAGCGGCCGACCGACCGTGGTCGCCGTCGACGACGTGTCCTTCACCATCCGACGGGGCCGCACCCTCGGGATCGCGGGGGAGTCCGGGTCGGGCAAGAGCACGGTCGCGCGGGCCCTGATGCGGATCACCGATCCACAGGCCGGCAGCCTCCGCGTCGGCGGACGCGAGATCACGGCGCTCGGCGGACGGTCCCTCCGTCAGTTCCGACGCGAGATGCAGATGGTCTTCCAGGATCCGTACGACTCGCTGAACCCCCGCGTCACGGTCGGCGACTCCGTCGCCGAGGCGCTCACGCTCCGCGGCCTCAGCCGACCGGACCAGAGGTCGGCGACCCGAGACCTGTTCTCGCGGGTCGGACTGCCGCCGTCCTTCACCACCCGGTACCCGCACCAGCTCTCCGGTGGCCAGCGGCAGCGGGTGTCCATCGCGCGTGCGCTGGCCGTCGAGCCACGCGTCGTCGTCTGCGACGAGGCGGTCTCGGCGCTCGACGTCTCGGTGCGGGCCCAGATCCTCAACCTGCTCAAGGACCTGCAGGAGCAGGACGACCTCACCTACCTGTTCATCTCCCACGACCTGTCCACCCTGCGGTTCATCGCCGAGGACGTCGGGATCATGTACTTCGGGCGGATGGTCGAGGTCGGCACGCGTGAGCAGGTGTTCGGCAACCCCGCCCACCACTACACGCAGGCATTGATCACCGCCATCCCCGAGCCGGGCGCACCGCGTGCCCGGGTCCGCTCCCGACTCCAGGGCGAGCCACCCAGCCACAGCTCCCCACCCCCAGGGTGTCCCTTCAGCCCACGCTGCCCAGCGGCGCAGGACATCTGTCGTCAGGTCCAGCCGGAGCTCGCCACGGCTCCGGGCGGCCAGCAGGTCGCGTGTCACTTCCCCATCCCGGCCTCCTCCCAGAGCCGGACCGATGCAGTCGCGGAGGCACGATGACCATCCCGTTGAGTCAGGCAGAGCTCCCGACGGCCGACGCGCCGGACACGCGCGTCTTCCTGCGCCGCGCCGCCTCGAGCCTGCGGCACGACCTCCCGGCGCTCATCTCCCTCGTCCTGCTCGTGCTGCTGGCCCTCGCGGCCCTCCTGGCGCCGTACCTCGCACCACACGACCCGCTCACCACGTTCAGCGACGGGATCAGCGACCAGGGCGCGCCGCTCGGACCGTCGGACAAGTTCCCCCTGGGGACCGATCCCAACGGCCGCGACGTCCTCTCCCGCCTGCTGTACGGGGCGCGCGTCTCCCTCGTCATCGGCATCGTCGCCAACGGCCTCGCCACCGTGCTGGGGGTCGGGGTCGGGACGGTGGCCGGCTACCTCGGCGGCTGGGTCGAGACCGTCCTCATGCGCGTCACCGACGTCGTCATGTCCTTCCCCATCCTGCTCTTCTGCATCGCCCTGATCTCCGTCACCGGTCCGAGCGAGCGCAACGTCATCATCGTCATCGCCCTGATCTACTGGACGGCGCTGGCCCGGATCGTGCGCGGTCTGGTGCTCTCGCTGAAGGAACGGGAGTTCATCTCGGCGGCGCGCACCCTGGGTCTGTCCCACACGCGCATCATGTGGCGGCACATCCTCCCGCACATGCTGCCGGCCATCATCGTCTACGCCACCCTGGGCGTCGCCTCGTCCATCCTGATCGAGGCGTCCCTGTCCTTCCTCGGCATCGGTGTCCCCGTCCCCGATCCGTCGTGGGGACAGATGATCGACCAGGGCCGCCTCTACTTCCGGACCGCTCCCTGGCTCCTGTTCGCGCCCGGCGCGTGCCTGGTCCTCACCGTGCTCACGTTCAACCTCGCCGGCGACTGGCTGCGGGACCTGCTCGACCCCACCGCTCAGGAAAGGCGCTGAGTCATGGGCCGTTACCTGCTCCGAAGGATCCCGCAGACCTTGCTGGTGCTGCTCGGCGTCATCACCATGGCGTTCTTCATGACGCACGTGGTCCCGGGTGACCCCGCCCGGCTCATCGCGGGCGCCAACGCGTCACCGGAGGCCGTCGCCTCCATCCATCACCAGCTCGGCCTGGACGAACCCCTGCTGAAGCAGTACCTCGACTACCTGGGCGACCTGCTCCACGGAGACCTCGGCACCAGCTTCGCGCAGCAGAACACGCCGGTCGCCGACCAGCTGATCGCAGCGCTCCCGGTCAGCGCGATGGTCGCGCTCGGCGCCGTGCTGTGGGAGGTCCTGCTCGGCGTGCCGATCGGGATCATCGCTGCGCTGCGCCCCCGTGGCGTCATGGACCGGGTCACCATGCTCGGAGCGCTGCTCGGCCTGTCGGCACCCCCGTTCTGGCTGGGACTGCTCCTGCTGTACTACCTGGCCTTCAAGGGCAACCTCTTCCCGCTCAGCGGGTGGGGCACGCCGGCGATCGACTACCTGATCCTGCCGACGTTCGCCCTGGGTGTCGGTGGCGCCGCCTGGTACGCCCGGCTCACCAGGACCACGATGCTCGAGGTCCTGCGCTCGCCGTACATCCAGATGGCGCGGGCCAAGGGCCTGTCCGAGGCCGCGATCATCCGTCGCCACGCCTTGCGCAACGTGCTCACGCCGCTGCTGACCCTCCTGGGCATGGACCTGGGCTACTTCCTCGGAGGCGTGGTCGTCATCGAGACGGTCTTCGGCCTGCCCGGCGTCGGCAAGCTCACCTTCGACGCCATCGGCACCCTCGACATCCCGATGATCACCGGCGCCGTCCTGTTCGCCGCGTTCTTCATCGTCCTCATGAACCTCGTCGTCGACCTCGCCTACGCGGCGATCGATCCGCGAGTACGGCTCTGAATCCCCCTCGAAAGGAAATCCAAATGACGAACGACAAGCTCCGCGTGGCCGTGGTCGGCGCAGGCCGCTGGGCGCAGCGCGCCCACATCCCCGGATGGCAGCGTGACCCCCGGGTCGAGGTGGTGGCCCTGAGCGACACCGACCCCGCGATCCTCGCTGAGGCCGGCCGGACGTTCGGTGTCGACCGGCTGGTCGCCGACTACCGCGAGCTGCTCACCGACGACTCGATCGACGTGATCGACGTGGCGACGGCCAACCAGGCGCACTTCGAGGTCTCCGAGGCGGCGCTCCGGRCAGGCAAGCACGTCTTGTGCGAGAAGCCTGTCCACCATGACTTCCACGAGACCCAGCGGCTGTCCGACCTGGCCCGGCAGCACGGACTGAAGACGAAGCTCGGCTTCACCTTCCGGTACGCCCCGGCCGTGCAGTACGCCAGGCACCTCATCGACGCCGGCTTCGTGGGTACGCCGTACATCTTCAACGGCTACGAGCAGAACAGCCAGTGGATCGACCCCCAGACCCCCATGCGGCAGGTCGACCCGAACGCCGACCCGGCCACGATTGCCACCTCGTCCATCGAGGGGTACGGCGCGCCCATCATCGACATCATGCACGACTGGGTCGGTGGCCAGCTGTCCTCGGTGGTCGGCACGATGCGCAACTTCGTGCCGAAGCGCGTCGTTGCGAGCACCGGAGACCTGCAGCGCCTCAACATCGACGACGGCGACATGTGGGTGTGCGAGTTCGACAACGACGTGATCGCCTCGATCCAGTCCTCCTACGTGACCGTGGGGAACTTCCCGGGCATCGAGGCCCGCATCTTCGGTTCCGAGGGGGCCATCATCGTGCGGCTGGTCGAGGAGTGCGGCATCTGCCAGACGATCAGGACCGCGACCAAGGACGAGGTCGAGTTCGTCGAGCGGGAGATCCCGGAGGAGTTCTTCCCCGAGGGCGGCACCTCGCGGGAGGACTGGGACTTCCTCTTCTACTCCAAGCTCTGCTCCGACTTCGCCACGGAGATCCTGTCCGGCTCGGATGCCAACCAGGGGGACTTCGGGCAGGGCGCCCTGGTCCAGGAGACCATCAACGCGTTCGAGAAGTCCTTCGCCGACCGCGCCTGGGTGGACTTCCCCCTCGACGGTGCGGCTCGTTGAGCGCCCACGCGTGGGGCTCGATGGCCGCCGACGCCGACGCCGCCGCGCTGATGGAGGAGGCACTGGCCGAGCTCGGCGGCGTCCAGTACGCCGACGTACGGCTCATCGAGTGCGAGGAGATGCGGCTCTACGCCCAGCTCGGTGCGGACGCCGACGAAAGGGTCGAGCACAACCTCGGCATCGGTGTCCGGGCGCTGGTCGACGGGTGCTGGGGCTTCGCGTCGCGACCGCTGGTGGGGAACGGTGATCCGGCCGCTGCGGCCCGCCAGGCGATGGCGACCGCCCGCGCGTCGTTCGGCACCACCGCCCCGGTGACGATGCCCGAGCGCCCCGGGCTCAGCGGCCGCTACGAGACGGTGGTCGAGCAGGACCCGTTCGCGGTCCCGGCGCAGGAGCGTCAGGAGCTCCTCGAGATGATGCTGGCCAATGCAGGCAGGCCCGCGAAGGTGGTGTCGGGACAGGCGGTCATCAACGCCAAGAGGCAGCACAGGCACTTCTCCAGCACGGAGGGATCCAGGCAGCACCAGCACTTCGTGGAGACCGGCGCCGGCCTGATGGTCAACGCCGCCGACGAGCACGACGTCCAGCGACGCAGCTACCCGAACTCCTTCCACGGCAACACCGCCGGCGCCGGCTGGGAGTACGTCGCGACGCTCGGGCTGGCGGACCACGCCACACGGGTCGGCGAGGAGGCGGTGGAGCTGCTCAGCGCGCCCGCCGCCCCGTCGGGGACCGCCGACGTGGTCATCGGCGCGCAGCAGGTGTCGCTGCAGATCCACGAGTCCGCCGGGCATGCCCTCGAGCTCGACCGGATCCTCGGCGACGAGGCGAACTTCGCCGGGACCTCGTTCATCCAGCCGGGCGACATCGGCACGCTGCAGTACGGGTCGTCCGCGGTGAACATCACCTCCGACCCCACGATGCCCGGGACCCGCGGCAGCTTCGCCTTCGACGACGAAGGAACGGCGGCCCAGCGCGTACGGCTGGTCGAGGAGGGGGTGGTGCGCGCCACCCTGTCGAACCGGGACTCCTCCGCACGCAGCGGCCAGCAGCTCACGGGCGCGGCGCGATCCGACGGATGGGCGTACCTGCCGGTGTGCTTCGCCACCCACGTCTACCTGGAGCCGGGCGAGGGGACCACGGAGGAGCTGCTCGAGCGCATGGGCGACGGCTACTACATCGACGACAACCGGAGCTGGTCCATCGACAACCGCCGCTGGAACTTCCAGTTCGGCGCGGAGGTCGCCTACGAGGTGCGCAACGGTCGACGCGGCCGACTGCTGAAGAACTTCTCCTACGGCGGCATCACCCCCGAGTTCTGGGGCTCGGTCGAAGCCGTCGCCGGACCTGAGGAGCTCCGGATCTTCGGGTACCCCTGCGGCAAGGGCGAGCCCAAGCAGTGGGGCTTCCTGAGCCATGCCGCCGCACCCATGCTTGTTCGTGACCTGAGGATAGGGGTGGCCTGAGATGCGCGACGACACCACGTTCACGTCAGCCCTGACCGCCGAGCGGGCCCTGGAGACGGTCAGCGCCGCTCTCACGAGCTGCCCCGCCGACGCCGTCGAGGTCACCCTGCTGAGCCGGACCGCTGAGTACACCCGCTTCGCCGGGGACCGCATCCACCAGCCGCAGGACATCACCGAGCTCACGGTCAGCATCAAGGCCGTCGTCGACGGGCACGCGGCGCGAGCGTCCACCAGCAGCATCGCGCGGATCGGCGACACGGCCCGGCTGGCCGGTCGGCTGGCCGCCCAGCGTGCGAAGGCGGCCACCGGCTCGGGACACACGCTGCTCGCCGAGCCCGAGGCCGTGCCGGACCTCCACCTCTGGCACGAGGACACCCTGGCCTTCGACGCGGGCTCGYGGGTCGACCTCGCCGGCCGGGCCATGACGGCCGCCCGGGCCGTCGACGGTCGCAGCACCGGCATGTTCGGCCGCGCCATCACCCAGGTCGCGGTCGGCAACAGCGCCGGCGTGCTCCAGCACGCGCGGGCGACCGAGGCCAGCGGCGCCCTGACGGTGACCGTCGACGACGGCACCGCGCACTGGATCGACCTGCACCGGTCGGCCGACGCCCTGGAGACCGGTGACAACATCGAGTCCGCGGTGCGGCGGGCCGTCGCCAGTCGTGGTCGCGTGCCGATGCCCGACGGTGAGTTCACGGTCGTGCTGGGGCCCGAGGCGGCGGGGGAGCTGGTCGGGTTCCTGGGCGACTTCGGGTTCACCGGTTCGCTGGCCGCCGCCGGGGTCGGCGTGTGTGCGCGCGAGCCGGGAGCTCGACGTGCCTCCGAGCTGGTCACCGTCGCGGACGACGCGCTGGCCGGCGTCGGGCTGCCGATGCCGTTCGACTTCGAGGGCACCGTCAAGAAGACGGTGCCGCTCCTCACCCGGGGCGTGGTGGGTGAGCCGGTGACCGACCTGGCGACCGCCGCCATGCTCGGTCGGTCCTCCACCGGCCACGCGCACATCGCCCGCGAGGAGGTGCCGGCGCCGGTGGCGTCGAATGTCGTGATGCGGCCGGGCCACCAGACGGAGGCCGAGCTGGTGGCCGGTGTCGAGCGCGGCGTGTACGTCGAACGATTCTGGTACACCCGCCTCGTCGACGAGAGCGCCAGCACCATCACGGGCGTCAGTCGTGACGCGTGCTTCATGATCGAGGACGGCCGGCTGACCCGCCCCGTCGACACCGGCCGCTTCACCCAGTCGGTCCTCGGTCTTCTCGAGACCGTCGACGGCGTCGCCGACACCGTCCGGTCCCAGCCGGTCATGAACGTGTGGAACGGATGCGTCAGCGCGCCCGCGATCCGCGGCCACGGCTTCCGTTTCGGAAGCCGACCCTAGGAAGTGAGACGAACGGTGAGCGTGCGAACCAACAGAGACCGGCTGGTCACCCAGACCCTCACCGGTGAGGTCTGGCCCCCTCTGGGGGACCGGAACGGATACCGGGTCGACGCCGACGGCACCCCCTTCCTGCTCCCCGGCATGGGCGGCGTCACCCTGGGCGTGCACTGCGGAGACCCGGCGACCGGCTACGCCAGCGACCACCTCGAGCCAGGGCTCTCCGTGCGGCACCGGGACGCACGGGCGAACATGGCGCTCCAGTTCCTGGCGTGCGTCGGGAACGTGGTCACGGTCCGGTCCGGTCCGGCGGCCGGCGCAGTAGGCCGCGTCATCGGCCAGCACGCCTACGTGCTCGTCGACATGCACGGCGACGACATGAGCGACGTGTGCACCGGCGACCAGGTGCTCCTCACGGCCCGCGGGCAGGGGCTGAAGCTGCTCGACCACCCCGACGTGACCGTCAAGAACCTCGACCCCGACCTCGCCGACTCGCTGAGCTGGGAGACCCTCCCCGACGGGCGGTTGCGGGTGCCCGTGGCCGCCCGGGTACCCGCCACCGCGGTCGGTGCCGGCGCCGGCATGGTGTCGGAGTTCGCCAACACCGACCTCATGGGTGCCTACGCCGGACAGGGCGAGGACCTCTCCCTCGGCCTCGAGGACCTGCGGATCGGTGACCTCGTCGTCCTGGAGGACCAGGACCACCGATTCGGTCGCGGCTTCCGCCCCGGCTTCGTGACCGTCGGAGTGATCAGCACCGGCCACTGCCGACTGTTCGGTCACGGACCCGGTCCCTCCACCATCCTGAGCGGTCCGGCCGACGCCTTCGACATCGTGACCGACACGGATGCCAACCTCGCGACGTACTTCGCAACAGAGGAGCTGACCAGGTGAACAGCGTGCTGACCCCGGTAGGAGTCAACCTGCTCGGGTACGTCGAGACTCCCGAGATGGGCGACCACCCCTACCTCATCGACGCCGACGGAGCGCCCTACGTCCCGGTCGGGGACTGCGGCGTGGTGCTCGGCGTCCGTCTGGGGGACGGCGTGTTCGCCCACGACGCCGACCACGCTGCGCCCGGCGTCACCCTCGTGCACCCCGACCAGGCAGCACGACACGGCCTGACGAGCTTCGCCTGCCTGGGCAACGAGGCCGTCGTACGAGACGGGGTCATGGCCGGAGCCGTCGGGCGCGTGATCGGCAAGCGCGGAGAGGCCGGCCGGGTGATCGTGGGCTTCGGCGACGACGTGCTCGCTGGGCTGGCCCCGGGAGACGCTGTCATGGTGCGAGCGATCGGGCAGGGCACGCAGTCTCCGGACCTGCACGCCCTGCGCGTGCAGATGCTCAACACCGACGCGCGCCTGCTCACACCTCTCGGGGTCCAGGTGGGTGACCGCGTGGCCCTTCCGGTGCGGGCCTGCCTGCCCTCCCGCGTGGTGGGCAACGGCATCGGCCGTCCGGCCGACATGTGGGACGTGGACCTCACGGTCGACGCGGAGAGCCTCACGACCTGGACTCCGCAGCTCCTGCTCGGTGACCTCGTCGCGGTGGAGGACCTCGACGTCCGCCACAACATCGGCTACCGCCGCGGGTGGGTCACCGTCGGTGTCGTCGTGCACGGCGGCAGTCCACTGCCCGGACACGGGCCGGGTCTGATGCCGATGCTGTGCGGGCCCCGTGATGCGTTCGATCTCCATCTCGATGCCATGCATCACTCCGGCTTGACGGCTGATCTCCTAGGGTTGAACCCGTGACGAGCAACCCCGTGGACACCGACGCGCCGGGTCTGGTGCACCTGTCGCTGACCGACTCGGTCCACCACACGCTGCGCCGACGGATCCTCAACAACGAGCTCGGCGCGGGGACGCGCCTGGTGGAGGCGAACCTCGCCGAGGAGCTCGGGGTGAGCCGCGGCACCGTCCGCGTCGCGCTGCGCCAGCTGTCCACGGAGGGGTTGGTCGACATCGCTCCTCGCCGTCACAGCGTGGTGACGCGCATGTCGTACGCAGACATCGAGGATGCCTGCTACGCCCGCTACGTCCTGGAGGAGGGAGCGATGCGAGCCATCCCGTCGGACCGGCTGACCGCGCTCGCCGACCAGCTGTGCCGGGTCACCGAGTCGATGGAGGAGGCCGCACGGACCGGTGACCTGGCTGCCGTCGTGGACCTCGACACCGCCTACCACGGCTGCATCGTCGAGGTCTCCCAGAAGCAGCGGCTCGCCGGACTCTGGTCCACGCTCGACGGTCAGATGGGCGCCCTCATGCGCTCCTCCATGGAGGACCAGCACATCGGGCTCCCGGAGGCGGTGGAGCGCCACCGCGAGCTGGCCGAGGTGATCCGCAGCGCGGACCGAGCCGCGATGGCCGAGGCGCTCTACGGGCACTACCTCCGTACGCCGGCCCCCTGAGGCGACGGACCGGCCGGCGCCAGGATGGCGTCCACCTCGATCGCGCCGACGGCCAGGTCCGAGACCGTGGTCGTGCGCGCGGGGAGCGGGTCGGTGAAGTACTCGGCGTAGATGGCGTTCACGACCGACATGTCCACGCCGGGGCGGACGAAGACGTTGACCTTGACGGCGTCGTGGAGCGAACACCCGGCTGCCTCGGCCACCGCCTGGAGGTTGTCCATGGTCCGTCGCACCTGGTCGGGGAGCGGGCGGTCCAGGAGCCGCTCCCCGTCCGGGGTGCGAGGGGTCTGCCCGGCCAGGAACACCATGCCCCCCGACACGATCGCCTGGCTGTACGGGCCGGCAGGTGATGGGGCGGCGTCGGTGCGCACCGCGCGCCGACCTGGTGCGCTCACCGGGCCAGGCCCCGCAGGCAGTCGACCATCCGGTCGAGGGCGGCGGCCCACTCGACCTCGTCACGGGCGTAGCAGACCCGGAAGTGCCCGGTGCCGCGCTCGCCGAACTGGTAGCCGGGCGAGACGATCACGCCGGCCTCCCGGCGCAGGGCGCCGGCGACCTCCAGGTCGGTCCGCCCGAGAGCAGACACGTCGGGGAAGAGGTAGGCGGTGCCTTCGTGGACCTGGAGCTGCAGCCCCGGCACCTGTCGCAACGCGTCCGCGGTCATGTCGCGCAGCGCCTGCAGGTCCTTGACCCGCTCCGCGAGGAAGTCGTGGTCGTCGCGCAGCCAGCGGGTCAGGAGGTGCTGGGCGTACGCGGGCGCGCGCAGTGCCGTGATGGCGAGCGTCTGCTCGCCGGCCGCCACCACGTCCGGAGGAGCGACCACCACACCGAGGCGGAACCCACTGAGGGACTCGGTCTTGGACGGGCCGAGCATCGTGATGCACCGGTCGGCCATCCCGGCCTTGGCGGCCAGATGGCTGAAGGGGCGATCGCCGTAGACCAGCCGCGAGTAGAGCTCGTCGACGAGGACCCGGAAGCCTGAGCGCTGCGCGAGCTCTGCGACGCGGGTGATGACATCGTCGCCGTAGGTCGCGCCGGTGGGGTTGCTCGGGTGCGAGAAGAGCAGCAATCGCGGCTGCTGGGGGAGCAGCCGCTCGATGGCGTCGAAGTCGAGGGTCGCCTCGTCGCGGTCGTGCAGCACCGGGATGCGCTCCACCCGAGCGCCCAGGAAGGCGAGCATGCGCTCGACGAAGAGGTACTCGGGATCCGCCAGCATCACGAGATCGCCCTCGTCCACGAGCGCGGACAGCAGCGTGAAGAGGCCGCCCTGGGTGCCGGGCGTCAGGAGGAGGTTGCGCTCTCCGACCTCGGTTCCGAGGAACTGCGACACGGAGCCCGCGACTGTCTCGAGGACCCTCGGGCTGCCCCGGTACGGGGTGTAGGCGTTCGCCCCGTCCTGCATGGCCGACCCGATGGTCTCCCCGGCCCAGTCCGGGGGAGGGAAGCGCACGGTGTCGAAGTGCGTGGTGTCGAGCAGGCCCTTTCCGCCGCCGTCCAGCTGCAGGGCGAGGTCGGCCTCCCGCACGCTCATGCCGAGGACGTCTCGCCGGGCGGACATGTGCATGCGTCGGACTCGATGGCTCTCGGCGGTCGGAAGACCACCCGCGTCGACGACTTCTCCGGTCATGGCTCCACCTCAACTGTTGATTGTTAACAATCGCTCTTGAGGTTAGGACACGAGATGGCGATGGTCAATGGATTCGCCCTCGGCGTCCGGGTTCTTGCCGCTCGTGACAGGCTCGCGCGGTGAGAGAGCACCGCGTCAACCCCGTCGACGCCATCTGGCTAAACATGGACCGGGTCCRGAACCTGATGGTCATCGAGTGCGTCATGTTCCTCGATGGGCCGGTCGACCGGGCCAGGTTCGACCGCGTGGTGCAACGCCGGCTCATCGATGCCTATCCGGTGTTCTCCCGGCGCCCCACCGTCCCCCGGCACCGCTGGGCCAGGGCGCGCTGGCGCGACGTCCCCGACTTCGACTTCACCGACCACGTCCGTGAGGTGCGCCTCCCGGCCCCCGGGGACGACGCCGCCCTGCAGGAGTACGTCGGCAGCTTCCTCGCCACGCCGCTGCCGCGTGATCGTCCGCTCTGGGACATCCACCTCGTCGAGGGACTCAGCGAGGGGTCCGCGATCTACGTCCGGCTGCACCACGCGCTGGCCGACGGCATCGCGCTCACCCAGGTCCTGCTGTCGCTGACCGACGCCACGGCCGCCGCGGACGACACCGGCTCGGACGGGGGAGGCGCGCGGCACCACGGCGTCGGCGACCTCATCGAGGCCGCCCGCCGCGCCGCCCCCGAGGTGACGAGCGCCCTGCGCCCTGCCCGGGTCCGTTCGGGCGTCGCCGCGGCGATCCGTACCGGGGTCAGTGGGGCCGGTGTCCTCAGCAAGCTGCTGCTGACGCGCAACCCCCCGTCGCCCCTGGCCGGGGCCGCGGGATCGCACAAGCGGGCGGTCTGGTCCGACCCGATCGACCTCCAGGTGATCAAGGACATCGCCAAGGCCTCGGACGCCACGGTCAACGACGTCCTGGTCTCGGCGCTCGCCGGCGCCCTCGAGCGCTACCAGCTCGAGCACGGCGGGGCCACCGTCGACATCCCGACGATGGTCCCGGTCAACCTGCGCCCGATGCACCTGCCCCTGCCCCGTGAGCTCGGCAACCGCTTCGCACTGGTCGTCCTCCTGCTTCCCTCCGGGCTGACCACCGCGGCCGGGAGGCTGGCCGAGACCAAGCGTCGGATGGACCGGATCAAGCGCTCGCCGGAGCCGGTGATCACCTTCGCGATGATCCAGGGGATCGGCCGGCTGGGCCGGCGTCTGAGCCGCGCCCTGGTGACCTTCTTCGCGGGCAAGGCCAGCGGCGTCACCACCAACGTTCCCGGCCCTCGCGAGCCCCGCTACCTCGCGGGCACCCGGATCACCAGCCTGCTCGGCTGGGTCCCCGGGTCGGCGGACCAGACGCTCGGCACCTGCATCTTCACGTACGCCGGGACGGTGCGGGTCGGCTTCAAGACCGACACCACGGTGATCCCGGACCCGCACCGCATCCTCGACGCCTTCCACGCGGAGGTCGCCGACCTCTGCCAGGGGCTCGAGGTGGCCGCACGCCGGTAGTTCCATCGTGGCGCGGGCAGAACTGGGTACCGTCGCCGGGTGATCCCGGCCCCCACCGAACGCCTCCGCTTCCGGGAGATGGTCGACGCGGACCTCGACCGGATGGCGGGTCTGCTCGGCGACCCCGAGGTCATGCGCCACTACCCCCGGGTCAAGACCCGGGACGAGGCGCTCGAGTGGATCCGGTGGAACCGGCGCGGCTACGCCGAGGAGGGCCACGGACTCTGGATCGTCGAGACCCACGACGGTCAGTTCGTGGGCGACTGCGGGCTCACGTGGCAGCCGGTCGGGGGGCGCTTGGTCCTTGAGGTGGGCTACCACACCGTCACGACGCTGCAGCGCCGGGGATACGCGAGCGAGGCGGCCCGGGCCTGCCTCGAGCTCGCGACCGGGTCGCTGGGCCAGACGCGCGTGGTCGCCATCATCGACCCGGCCAACACCGCGTCGCGACGTGTCGCCGAGAAGATCGGCCTCGAGGTCGAGCGCGAGACCGAGGTCCGGGGTGTCCCCGTCGTGATCTACGGACGTGGCGCTCCCGGCCTCGCATGAGGGTGGGGCCCGGCGAGACGGTGCACGCGGCGGCCCGCAGGAGCCTCGCGCCCTCAGGTCAGCAGCGAGCGGGTCGCCCGCGGGGCTTCTCCGATCGCGACGCCTTCGATCCCGAGGCGTACGACGACGAGGGCGAGCGCCAAGTCGTCGACTGCGTCGGGGACGGCGACGGGGTGGCGGTCTACAACCTCGGCACCGAGGTCACCCTGGTCGGTCGGGTGCCCTGAGCTTCCACGACCCGACGCAGAAGTCCATGGCGGACCGCGGGCACGACGCACATACTCGGGGACATGCTCGGTCACAGGCCCGTCTCCGTCCCGGCCGCGGAGGGCGCGCGTGCGGCCGCCGAGGGCAAGGTCGTCATCTACTGGCGCAAGGGCTGCCCGTTCACCCAGCGGCTCCGGCTCGTGCTCGGCCGGCGGGGCGCGGACGCCGTGTGGGTCGACATCTGGGCCGACCCGGACGGGGCGGCGTACGTCCGGAGCGTCAACGACGGCGACGAGACCGTGCCGACGGTGGTCATCGACGGGGTCGCGCACACCAACCCGTCGCCGCGCGCGGTGGTCGCCGCGCTGTCCTCGGACGAATCGCTTCCCGATGAGGGTGCCTGCTGACAGCATGCGGTCCGTGGCTCGATTCGCGACGGTGTCCTGCTACCCCGAGACCAGCTTCCCGGACCGCTTGGTGGGGACGGAGGGGGGCGGACACCCGCTGACGGATGCGTTCCTGCGCTCGAGCAGGTCGGTGGCGGAGCTCTACTCGGAGGCCTTGGTCGAGCTGGGTGTCGAGGGGCCACGGGCGACACTCCGGCTGTCCCCGGGCGAGCAGGTCGCCGACCCCGGCAACCGCGGGGTGACCGTCACGGTCTGGTCGGCGGAGCCGCACGACCTGCCCTGCGAGAACGGCTTCGTGGGCCTGACGACCGGGACGGGGTTGCTCGACGCGACGGACGCGGCTCGACTTGCCCTCGAGGTCGTGCACACCGCCGTGCTGGAGCTGGCGCGGCATCGGGGGTGGGAGCCGACCCAGTTCGAGCGCTGCCGCGACCACGTCCTGGCTCGCGGGTTGGAGTACTCCTGGGAGGGGAGGTGGACGTCCGCGCCGGACCGGAGGCACCGGGCCCGGGCCGTCTACCGCCTCGGGGTCGAGGACGGCTTCGGGCGGGCGTGTCTCGAGGTCGCCGACCGCAGTGGCCAGGTCGTCGCCCGCAGTGACGAGGCCATCGCCTTCTGCACGTCGTCCGGCTTCCGTCGCAGCGCCTCCACCCTGCGGTGGAGCGGGTCCGGCGCCGTGTCCTTGACGCCGTACGGCGGCTGGCCGGCGAGCGGCCTGGTCGTGGGGACCCGAGGCGACGAGGGATGGGCCTTCGATGTGCGCGATGACGTGACCGTGCGGCGGCCGGGGGGCACCGGAGTGACCTCGGGGCCGAGCCAAGCGCCGGTGCCCGCGGTCAACCCGGCGGGACCGTGACCGCCTCAGGCCAGCAGTGAGCGGGTCGCCCGCAGACGCAGCGCGAGCGCGCCGGTGACCACGAGCAGCAGCACGGTGAGGGCCACGACCCCGGGCCAGCCGGACCCGGTCCATGCCTGCGCGCTGAGGCTCCCGAAGACGGAGGACCCGAGGTAGTAGGTGACCGTGTAGAGCGACGCGGCCTGCCCGGCGCTGACGCCGCCCGCGTGGGCCCGGGCCGGGACCCACCCGGTGGCGATGCCGTGCACGGCGAAGAAGCCGACGACGAGCAGGGCCAGGCCGGCCACGACGACCACGAGCGAGGAGGACAGCGTCAGGAGTGCGCCGGCGATCGCCACCACGGCACCGATCGGCAGCACCGCCCGGCGGCCGAACCGGTCGGCCAGCCGCCCGAAGGAGGCGGCGCTCACGCTGCCCAGCGGGTAGACCAGGAACACCAGGCTCGCCGCGCCGAGGCCGAGACCGAACGCGGGCCCCTCGAGGCGGAAGCCGACGACATTGAGCATGCCGATCATGGCGCCGGCCGAGCAACCGCCGATGACGTAGAGCCCGACCAGCGCCCGGTCGCCGACCGCGCGGCGGGCCATCGCGGCCATCGCCCGCACCCCGGTGGGCGCCGCGACGAAGCGCTGCGAGGGCGGCAGCAGGCGTCGTACGACGAGGGCGCAGAGAGCGGCCAGCAGGGCGGCGGCGGCGAGCGACCAGCGCCAGCCGGCGAGCTCGGCGGTGTAGCCGGTCAGGAGCCGTCCGGTCATCCCGCCGAGGGCCGTGCCGCCGATGTAGAGACCGGCGGCCCGCGCGTGCGTCGAGGCGTGCAGCTCTTCGCGGAGGTACGCCGTCGCGACCGCGGGCAGCCCGGCCAGGGCCGCGCCCATCAGGCAGCGCATCACCAGGAGGGCGGTCCAGGACGGTGCCAGCGCGCAGCCGACCGCGCACAGGGTCGAGAGCAGCATGGAGAGGTGGATGAGCCGGGTCCGGCCGACCACGTCCGACAGCGGCCCCACGACCAGGAGCGCCACCCCGAGCGACACCGTGGCCAGCGACAGGGTCAGCGTCGCCTCGGTCGAGGACACGTCGAACCGGCTCGCCAGGGCGGGGAGGATCGCCTGCGTGCTGTAGAGCAGCTCGAAGGTCGCCAGACCGGCCGCGAAGAGCGCGACCACCACGCGCCGGTAGCCGGGCGAGCCGGGGAGGTGCCCCTCGTGCACGGTGGCGGGCGGCGTGGAGGCGACGGGGGAGGACATGACCCCGCGAGTCTGTGCGCAGGCGCACGGTGAGTCCAAGTCGCGCACCGCCGGAGGCGTCCAAGGTCACACGGCCCAGGACTTGGATCGATCCAATCCGCTGGCCACACTGGAAGGACGACCACGAGAAGAGGACCACAGATGACCCGCCTGATCGACGATCTCAACGCCCTGCACGCGTCGTACGTCGACGCGATCAACGCCGCCGTCGCCCACGACGACGTCACCACCGCTGCCGACCTGGCCGCCGACTACGACCGGGACGCGATCCTGCTCATGGCCGAGCGCGAGGGGCGCCAGGACCTGCTCCCGCTGTTCGGCCTCGACGCCGACGGCGGCCGCGTGTCCGTCCAGCGCGACACCCCGCTGCGCCGCCTCGTCCAGCGCGTCGGCGCGCTGCGCGCCGCCTGAGCACCGCCTGAGCGGTCCG
>NZ_JBFUKA010000020.1:0-53939 GCF_056401085.1 Nocardioides sp. P4_G4 | reverse complement strand
GCGCCGGGCCAGCAGCCCGGACGCGGGCGCGAGCGCCGCGACGAGGACGACGAGGACGCGTACCTGCAGGACACCGGCCTCGTGGCCCGCTTCTTCACCAGCCCGGTCGCGGTGGTGCTGGCGTTGTTCGCCGTGCTCGCCGTCGTCGGGGCGCGCACCGCCTTCGGCTCGATCACCGGCGGCGCGCTCTCGCCGGTGCCGGGCGAGGTGGCCGAGTGGTGGCAGCTGCACGTCCAGACGTGGCACCCGCTCGGGTCGGGCACGGACGTCCCGGCCCCGGCGTACGTCCTGCCGTTCGCGTTCGTCGGCAGCCTGATCGGCGGCCCCGGTGTCGTCGTCTCCGCGCTCATGCTGCTGGCGGTCCCCTTCGCGGCGTGGGGGGCGTGGCGGCTGCTGACCGTCGTCGGCCACCTCGTTGACGCCCGCGACCTGCCGCGGTGGCTGCACGTGTGGGGCGCCGTGACCTACGGACTGGTGCCCGCCACCTCCGGGGCATGGGGGGAGGGTCGCTTCGGCACCGTCGCCGTGGCCGCCCTGCTGCCGTGGATGGCCCACGCGGCCCTCGGCTTCGTCGACCCCGACCGCGACCGGCGCTGGCGGGCGGCGTGGCGCACCGCGCTCCTCGTCGCCCTCGGTGCCTCGTTCGTGCCCGGCGTGTGGCTCTTCGCCCTGCTGGCCGCCGCGATCGTCCTCGGTGCCGCCGCCTTCATCTCCCCGCGGCTCCTGCGCGACCGCGACAGCTGGGGCCCGCCGGTCACCGCCCTGGCGGTGGTGCCGGTGCTGCTGGCGCCGTGGATCGTGCCGCTGGTCACGACCGGCTCGGCCCAGGGCCTGCTGCTCGAGGCGGGTCGGCTCCCCGGCGACCGGGTCGACGTGTCCGCCCYGCTCACCGGCCGGTTGGGCGACATCGGCGCCCCCTGGTGGTTGGGCGCCCTGGTGGGCCTGCTCGCACTGCTGGCCCTGGTCCCGCGCTCGACCCGGGTGCCGGTGCTGGCCTGCTGGCTGGTCGCCCTCGCGGCGTCCGTGGTGGTCGCCGTCCTGGGGTTCGTCACCCTGCAGCTGCCCGCCACCCAGACCCGCCCGAGCCTCGGCCTCTTCGTCGTCATCCTCCAGGGGCTGGCCGTGGTCGCCACCGTGCTGGGCGCCGAGGCGTACCTGAACCGCCTGCACGACGGGGGCCACCACCCGCTGTGGCAGCGGGTCCTCGCCGGGCTGCTGGCCGCCGTGGCAGCGGTCGTCCCGTTGGGCGGCCTCGTGTGGTGGCTGGTCAGCCCGGACGACGACGCGCTGACCCGCGAGGAGCAGGCGGTCGTCCCGGCGTACATGGAGCAGAGCTCCCTGCTCGGGGACGAGCACGGCGTCCTCGTCCTGCGGGGCTCGGTGGCCGAGGGCATCGACTACCGCATCCTGCGCGGGGACGGCGTCACCCTCGGCGAGGACGAGGTGCTGGCCCTGGCCGACGAGGACGTCGACCTCACCGAGCAGGTGCGTGAGCTCGTCTCCGCCCCCACCGGTGAGCTGGTCGACTCCCTGGCCGGGCTCGGCATCGAGTACGTCGTCCTGCCGTCGCCGGCCGACGGCACCATCGCCGCCGGGCTGGACGCGACCGCCGGCCTCGACCAGGCCAGCGCGGAGGACCGCACCACCCGGGCCTGGCGCATCGACCGACCGCTGGCGGCGGAGGGCGTCGGGGGGCGCACGACCTGGCCGCGGGTGCTGCTGCTGGTGCTCCAGCTCGGCGCCGTCCTGCTCGTCCTGGTCCTGGCCGCCCCCACCGTGAGGAGGGGCCGCGATGACTGAGCCCACCCCGACCCCGCGGGCCGGACGCCGCTCGGCCCAGCCGATGCGCACCCGCCGGTTCGGCCCGGTCGACCTGCTCGCCGTGGTCATCCCGCTGATGACCGTGGGGACGCTGCTGCTGGTCCGCCCGGTGTCCGACGACGCCACGAGCCGTCCCCCGGCCGAGGTCGAGCTGTCGCGCACGACGCTGGTGTGCCCGGCCGCCCTGCCGGGCGCGGGCACCGTGGCGGTGGCGAGCGCCACCGGCGAGCGCGGCGAGGTGGAGGTTCGGCAGCCGGCGCAGGACACCCTCACCCTCGGCGGCACGGTCCGCCAGGCCACCAGCAGGCCCGTGGTGCTCCAGGCCGAGGGCGGCCTCGCCGCCGGTCTGGTCGCCGGCCGGTACGGCGACGGCGCCGCGACGTCGTGCGACCTGCCGAGCCCCGAGCAGTGGTTCACCGGGGTCGGTGCCTCCGCCGAGCACTCCTCTGTGCTCGAGCTGACCAACCCCGACCGCGGCCCCGCCGTCGCCGACGTCACCGTGCTCGGTCCCGATGGTCCGCTCGACGTCCCGGCGATGCGCGGCGTCACCGTCCCGGGCGGTCGCACCGTCCGCTTCGACCTGGCTCAGGTGGTGCCCCAGCGGTCCGACCTCAGCCTGCGGGTCGTGGTGTCCCGCGGCCGCCTCGGCGCCCACGTGGTCGACCAGGTCGACGAGCTGGGCGGCGGACCGCGCAGCCGCGACTGGCTCCCGGCACAGGCCGGGCCGGCCACGACGTCGTACCTCGTCGGGCTCGGCGGCAAGCCCGGCGACCGGGTGCTGGCGGTCGCCAACCCGGGGGACGACGAGGTGCGTGTGGAGCTGCGCGTGGTGACCAGGGAGAGCGAGTTCAGCCCGTCGGGGCTGAAGGAGCTGACGGTCCCGCCCGGCGCCACCGCCAGCGTCGACCTCACCGGCGTCCTGCGCAGCAAGGCGGCCCGCGGCGCCATCGGCCTGCGGCTGGACGCGTCGCTGCCCGTCACCGCCGCGCTGCGCACCCTCGCCTCCGGCGACCTCTCGCACGCCGTCGCGACGGCCCCGCTGACGGACCGCGCGGCTCTGGTCCTGCCGCAGGGACCCGCCAGGCTGGTGCTCGCCGGGGCGGACACCGCCGGCGTGGTGACCTACCGGCTGCGGGACCAGCGAGGCCGCGAGGTGGCCCGCGAACGCGTCGAGGTGGGGCCGGGCGTCTCGCCCCGCGTCAAGCTGACGAGCGGTGCCACCCAGCTTGACCTGGTCGTCGAGCGCACCACGGTGGTGGCCGCCGTCGAGGTCGGCCCGCCCGGTCTGGCCGTGCTGCCGCTCACCGACCTCCGGCTCCGGGGCCTGGTCGCCGACGTGCGGCCCGCCCTGCGCTGACCGGTCCGGCCTGCGCTGAGCGGCCCGGCCCGGGCGGACGGGCCGGCTCAGTCGCCCAGTCGCGGGTCGCCGTACCGCGGGTCGACGTCCTCCGGGGGCAGTCCCAGCAGCTCTGCCACCTGTTCGACCACGATCGTCAGCACCATCGCCTCGAGGTCGTCGCGTCCCTCGCACCGGTGCTCGATGGGACGTCGGAAGAGCACCAGCCGGGTCGCGTCCCCGCCCGTGCCTCGAACCAGCGAGGACAGCGGCACGGTGGCGTCGCCCCAGTCGTCGGGCAGCATCGGCGCGTCCTCGACGGCGTACTCGACGAGACCCAGGCGCTCCTGCCACCGGGAGTCCACCTCGGTGACGATGTCGAGCACCAGGTCGTCGAAGCGCTCGCGCGCCGTGCGCACCGCCGGCTCACCGAGCCGTGCGGGCATCACACCGGGGCCACGCATCCCGCGGCCGCGCCGGTCGCGGGTCACGCGCCGGCGGGGGAGCACCTCGTCCATGCCGCGAGCCTAATCAGGACTCGACCCGGTGGCGGGTAGCGTCTGGCCGGTGAGCCTCACCCGTCGTTGTTCCCGCACTGCCTGCGGTCGCACTGCGGTCAACACCCTCACCTACGTGTACGCCGAGCAGACCGCCGTGCTGGGCCCGCTCGCGACCTACGCCGAGCCCCACGCCTACGACCTCTGCGACCTGCACAGCGAGCGGCTCTCGGCCCCGCGAGGCTGGGAGGTCCTGCGCCTGGCCCCCGACCCGTCGACCCAGGGTCCCTCCTCCGACGACCTGCTCGCGCTCGCCGACGCGGTCCGCGAAGCCGCCCGCCCCATCGAGCGCCCGGCCCCGCCGCGCCCGGTCGACCACGGCGGCGACGACCCCCGGCACGGCACCAAGCGCGGCCACCTCCGCGTCCTCTCCAGCGACTGACCGGCGTGCCGGACGGGGCGGCGTGACGTCTAGGCTGCGGGCCATGACCCAGACCCGCACGACGTCGACGCTCGACGCCGCCAACGTCGACGCCATCTTCAAGGCGTACGACGTCCGTGGCACCGTGCCGGACCAGCTGGACGAGGACCTGGCGTTCGCGACCGGATCCGCGTTCGTGGAGGTGGTGGGCGCCCCGGTGATCGTGGTCGGCCACGACATGCGCCCCAGCTCGCCCGGCCTGGCCGGAGCCTTCGCGGCGGGTGCGACCGCCGCCGGCGCGGACGTCGTGATGATCGGGCTGGCAAGCACCGACCAGCTCTACTTCGCCTCCGGGCACCTCGACCACGCGGGCGTGATGTTCACCGCGAGCCACAACCCCGCGGCGTACAACGGCATGAAGATGTGTCGCGCAGGGGCCGTGCCGATCGGCTCGGAGACGGGTCTCGCCGACATCCGCGACAGCGTGGTCCGCGGCGGTCACCAGCCGGCGTCCGCGACCGGCAGCATCACCCAGCAGGACGTCCTGGAGGCCTACGCCGCCCACCTGCTGGCCCTGGCCCCCGTCGACGGCCGTCGCCTCAAGGTCGTCATCGACGCGGGCAGCGGGATGGCCGGGCTGACCGCCCCGGCCGTCTTCGAGCGCATCGGCGCCGACCGCGTCGAGCTGGTGCCGATGTACTTCGAGCTCGACGGGACCTTCCCCCACCACGAGGCCAACCCCATCGAGCCGGCCAACCTCGTGGACCTCCAGGCGCGGGTCGTCGCCGAGCGGGCCGACATCGGTCTGGCCTTCGACGGCGACGCCGACCGCTGCTTCCTGGTCGACGAGCAGGGCCGTGCGGTCTCTCCCTCGACGCTGACGGCGCTCATCGCCTCCCGCGAGCTGGCCAAGGAGCCCGGGGCCACGGTCATCCACAACCTCATCACGAGCCGCGGGGTGCCCGAGATCATCAGCGAGCTCGGCGGCGCGCCCGTGCGCACCCGTGTCGGCCACTCCTACATCAAGGCGACGATGGCCGAGACCGGGGCGATCTTCGGCGGCGAGCACAGCGGGCACTTCTACTTCCGCGACTTCTGGCGCGCCGACTCCGGGATGCTGGCCGCCCTGCACGCGCTCGCGGCGCTCGCCGAGACCGAGCAGCCGCTCAGCGCCCTGCTCGCCGACTACGAGCGCTACGTGGTCAGCGGCGAGATCAACTCCACCGTCGCCGACCAGGCCGCCGTGGTGGCGAGGATCGAGGCCGCGTACGCCGACCACGACGGTGTCACGACCGACCGTCTCGACGGCCTCACGGTCACCCACGACGACTGGTGGTTCAACGTCCGCCCGTCCAACACCGAGCCGCTGCTGCGGCTCAACGCCGAAGGCCGCGACCGCCCCACCATGGAGCGGATCCGCGACGAGGTCCTCACCACCATCAGGAGTCACGCGTGAACATCGATCCCCAGCTGCTCGAGATCATCGTCTGCCCCGACTGCCACGGCGAGCTCCGCGAGGAGTCCGACGAGCTGGTGTGCACCGCCTGCGGACTGGCCTACCCGGTCCGCGACGACATCCCGGTGCTGCTGGTCGACGAGGCCCGCAGGCCGGGCTGACGTCATGGTGACGTGGTTCGACGAGGCCAGGCTCGACGACGAGCAGGTGCTGGCCGCCCACGACCTGCGGCTGCGGGAGCTCGCCGAGAGCGGCGCCCGGGTCCGACGCGAGTCCCACGACGCCTCCGCCGCCACCGCCGAGGCGATCGCCGGCCAGGAGGGCATGGACCAGCCCCGGGCCGTCATCGCCGCCGGCCCCGACTCCCGGCTGCTGCGGGCAGTGCTCGAGCCGTGGTGCCCCGTGCCGTTCGTGGCCTGGCCGGCCCCCGCCCTGCCCGGGTGGGCCGGCAGCCTCGACCTGGTCGTGATGCTCGCCCCCGAGGGGTCCGACAGCGGCTCCGCGTCCGCCGTGGCCGAGGCCGTACGCCGCGGCTGCCAGGTGGTCGTGGCCTGCCCGCCCACCTCGATGGTCGCCGAGCACGCGGCCGGCCGCTACACGACCGTCCTCCCCACCGTCACCGGTGACCAGCTGGCCACCGCCGTGGTGATGCTCGACTACCTGGCGCAGGTTCGCCTCGGCCCCCGCGCCGGTGCCGACAGCGTCGCCACCGCCCTCGACGCCGTCGCCCAGGAGTGCTCGCCCTTCCGCGACCTCTCGGTCAACCCCGCCAAGATGCTCGCGATCGCCCTCGCCGACACCACCCCGCTGGTGTGGGGCGGGTCGGTGCTCGCGGCCCGGGCCGCACGCCGGGTGGCCGAGTCCATCCGTCGCGCCTCCGGCCGGACGGCGCTCGCCGGTGACGCGGAGCACCTGGTGCCCGTCCTCGAGGCGGCCCGCCCGCGCGACGTGTTCGCCGACCCCTTCGCCGACGCCGGTGACGCGCCCGCCGACCTGCGTCCCCTCCTCGTGGTGCTTGACGACGGGACCGAGGACCCGGCGGTCCGCGAGCAGCGCGGCCGGCTCCAGGCGGCGGCCGCACGCCGCGGCGTACGCGTCGAGACCGTGGGTGCGGAGGCTGCGACCGAGGTGGCGCGCTACGCCTCGCTCGTGCTGCAGGGCACCTACGCCTCGGAGTACCTCCGCATCGGCTTCGTCGAGGACTGACAGCCGGTCGGGAGCCGTGCCGTGCGCCGATAGGCTGCGGCCGTGACCGACTCGAGGGAGACCGCCTGATGGCCGCAGGACTCTTCGCCCTGCTCGACGACGTGGCCGCCCTGGCCCGCGTCGCCGCGGCGTCCGTGGACGACATCGGCGCCGCAGCCGGCCGGGCGAGCGCGAAGGCGGCCGGTGTGGTCGTCGACGACACGGCGGTCACCCCGCAGTACCTCCACGGCTCCGCCGCCGACCGCGAGCTGCCGATCATCAAGAAGATCGCCATCGGGTCGCTGCGCAACAAGCTGGTCTTCATCCTGCCGGCGGCCGTGCTGCTGGGCCAGTTCCTCCCGCAGCTGCTGCCCCTGATCCTCATCTTCGGTGGTGCATTCCTCGCCTACGAGGGCGCACACAAGGTGTGGGAGAAGGTCGGCGGCCACCACCCCGAGGCCGAGGACGAGCTCGCCACCCAGGGCGAGTTCACGCCCGAGCACGAGGCGCAGACCGTCGCGGGCGCCATCCGCACCGACTTCATCCTGTCGGCCGAGATCATGGTGATCGCGCTCAAGGAGGTCGTCAGCTCCGACCCCGACGCGAGCATCTGGATCCGCGCCATCGTCCTGGCCGTCGTGGCCGTCCTCATCACCGTCCTCGTGTACGGCGTGGTCGCCCTCATCGTGAAGATGGACGACGTCGGGCTGCACCTGACGACCAAGGACTCGGGACTGGCCCAGAAGGTCGGTGCGGGTCTCGTCGGGGCCATGCCCAGGCTGCTCTCGGCCATCTCGTTGATCGGCACCCTGGCGATGCTGTGGGTGGGTGGCCACATCTTCCTGGTCAGCCTCTACGAGATCGGCGGGCACGACGGGCTGCTCGAGGGCACGTGGCTCGGAGACGTGCTCCACGCGCCGTACGACGTCGTCCACCACTGGGAGGTCGCGGTCCACGACGCGATCGGCGGGGCCCTCGGCGGCCTGGCCGGCTGGGTGGTCAACACCCTCGCCTCGGCGGTCGTCGGACYGGTCGTCGGCACCCTGGTGCTCGTGGTGCTGCGCCTGGTCGGCGTCGGCGGCGGGCACGGCGGCAAGGACCACGAGGAGACCTCGGAGGCCCCCGCCGACGGCCCCGCCGAGGTCCGCGACGGGCCCCGTCAGGGCCCCGCCGAGGATTCTCCGAATCTGTGATCCCGGTCCTACGATTCTGAGGTCCGCGCCGGGAGATCCCGACGACGCACAGACGTGCGGCGCAGACCTGCTCCACAGACTTCAGGAGACAACGATGGACTTCAAGGTCGCCGACCTCAGCCTGGCCGAGTACGGCCGCAAGGAGATCGAGCTCGCCGAGCACGAGATGCCCGGCCTGATGGCCATGCGCGAGCGCTACGGCGCGGACAAGCCGCTCTCCGGCGCCCGCATCGCCGGCTCGCTGCACATGACGATCCAGACCGCCGTCCTCATCGAGACCCTCGTGGACCTCGGTGCCGACGTGCGCTGGGCCACCTGCAACATCTTCTCCACCCAGGACCACGCGGCCGCGGCCGTCGTCGTGGGTCGCGACGGCACCGTCGAGAACCCCCAGGGCACGCCCGTCTTCGCCTGGAAGGGCGAGTCGCTGGCCGAGTACTGGGACGAGGCCGAGAAGGTCTTCGACTTCGCCGAGGGCGGCCCCAACGTGCTGCTCGACGACGGTGGCGACATCACGATGCTGCTGCACCTGGGCGTCGAGTTCGAGAAGACCGGCGTCGTGCCGTCGCAGGACAGCACAGACAACGAGGAGTTCAAGGAGGTGCTGCGTGTCCTGGCCCGCTCGGTCGAGGCGAAGCCGCAGCACTGGACCTCCATCGCCAAGGACATCAAGGGCGTCTCCGAGGAGACCACCACCGGCGTCCTGCGCCTCTACGACCGGTTCCGTGAGGGCACGCTGCTCTTCCCGGCCATCAACGTCAACGACTCGGTCACCAAGTCCAAGTTCGACAACAAGTACGGCTGCCGCCACTCGCTGATCGACGGTCTCAACCGCGCCACCGACGTCATGATCGGCGGCAAGGTCGCCGTCGTCTGCGGCTACGGCGACGTCGGCAAGGGCTCCGCGGAGTCACTGCGCGGCCAGGGCGCTCGCGTCATCGTCACCGAGATCGACCCGATCTGCGCGCTGCAGGCGGCCATGGACGGCTACGAGGTCAAGCGCCTCGAGTCCGTCATCGACACGGCCGACATCTTCATCACCACGACCGGCAACTTCGACATCATCACCGTGGAGCACTTCCACAAGATGAAGCACCAGGCCATCGTCGGCAACATCGGTCACTTCGACAACGAGATCAACATGGCGGGCCTGGCCAAGATCCCCGGCATCGTCAAGGACGAGATCAAGCCGCAGGTCCACCAGTGGATCTTCCCGGCCACGGACGACAAGCCGAGCAAGAAGGTCATCGTCCTCTCCGAGGGTCGGCTGCTCAACCTCGGCAACGCGACCGGCCACCCGTCGTTCGTCATGTCGAACTCCTTCACCAACCAGGTGCTGGCGCAGATCGAGCTCTTCACCAAGGCCGACGAGTACGAGCTCGGTGTGCACGTGCTGCCCAAGCACCTCGACGAGGAGGTGGCGCGTCTGCACCTCGACGCCCTCGGCGTCGAGCTCACGGAGCTCACCAAGGAGCAGGCCGCCTACCTCGGTGTGGACGTGGCCGGGCCGTTCAAGTCCGACCTGTACCGCTACTGAGGCAGACTTGGGGGCATGACACCACCCGCCGAGCAGCATCCCACCAGGGGCAGCATCCTGGTCGTCGACGACGACTCGTCCCTGGCGGAGATGCTCTCCCTCGTGCTGCGGCAGGAAGGCTTCGAGAGCCAGGTCGTCGGTCGCGGCGACGAGGCCCTCGAAGCCTTCCGCAGCTTCCGTCCTGACCTGGTCCTCCTGGACCTCATGCTGCCCGGCAAGGACGGCATCGACGTCTGCAAGGAGATCCGCGCCGAGTCCGGCGTGCCGATCGTCATGCTGACCGCGAAGGGCGACACCGTCGACGTGGTCGTCGGCCTCGAGTCCGGGGCCGACGACTACATCGTCAAGCCCTTCAAGCCCAAGGAGCTGATCGCCCGGATCCGGGCGCGCGTACGCCGCACCGAGGCGCCCGTCTCCGAGGCTCTGACCATCGGCGACCTGGCCATCGACGTGGCGGGTCACTCGGTGACCCGGGCCGGCCTGCAGGTCAACCTCACCCCCCTCGAGTTCGACCTGCTCGTGTGCCTGGCGCGCAAGCCGTGGCAGGTCTTCACCCGCGAGGTCCTGCTCGAGCAGGTGTGGGGCTACCGCCACAGCGCGGACACCCGCCTCGTCAACGTGCACGTGCAGCGGCTGCGGTCCAAGGTCGAGCACGACCCGGAGAACCCCGAGATCGTGGTGACCGTGCGCGGTGTGGGCTACAAGGCCGGCACGGCCTGACGGCCGGATCGACCACGCCCATGTCCACTCCCTCCTCCACGCCGAGGCTCCAGCACACGCTCGACCGGGTGTCCTACGCCCTGCGCCGGGCGCTGACGTTCTGGCGTCGCTCGGTGCAGGCGCGGGTGGTGGCCTCGACGGTGCTCCTCTCGGCGCTCGTGGTGAGCATCGTGGGCTGGCTGCTCATCCAGCAGACCCGCGAGGGCCTGCTGGAGAACCGGGTGGACCAGGTCGTCGCGGAGGTCGAGAACGAGACCACCCAGGTGCGCGCCCAGCTGGCCGCGGCGCCAGGAACCGACGTCAACGAGGCCGGCCAGCAGGAGGACGTGGTCGAGCCGCTCACCATCCGGGGGGCCGCCCGCGGCTTCGCGGTGATCCTGTCCCCGGCGATCGGCCCCGGCAGCCGGCTCGCCGACGGTGGCGCGAAGTTCACCCAGGGCCTCGACATCTCCAGCGTCCCCGAGTCGCTCGAGGAGCACTTCGAGAAGCCCGCAGCCACGGCCTGGACCTACACCGACATCTCCACCACGCGGGCCATCCCCGGGCTGCCCGAGGGCGCCGGTGTCGTGGTGGGCAGCCAGGTGACGCTGCCGGCCGACGACCACACCTACACGCTCTACTACCTCTACTCGCTCGACGAGGAGCGCCAGACGATGGGGCTCGTCACCCGGGCGCTGCTCACCGCGGGGGTCCTGCTCCTCCTCCTCGTCGCGGGGCTGGCCTGGCTGGTCGCCCGCCAGGTGGTCACCCCGATCCGGATGGCCCGCCGGGTGGCCGAGCGACTGGCCGCCGGCCAGCTGCAGGAGCGGCTGCGGGTGAGCGGGGAGGACGACCTCGCACGGCTGGCGACGTCCTTCAACCAGATGGCCTCCAACCTGCAGCGCCAGATCCGCCAGCTCGAGGAGCTGAGCCGCCTCCAGCGCCGCTTCGTCTCCGACG
The DNA here is from genome assembly GCF_056401085.1 of Nocardioides sp. P4_G4. Taxonomy (NCBI): domain Bacteria; kingdom Bacillati; phylum Actinomycetota; class Actinomycetes; order Propionibacteriales; family Nocardioidaceae; genus Nocardioides; species Nocardioides sp. P4_G4. The sequence goes on along the minus strand of NZ_JBFUKA010000020.1, from coordinate 42,834 downwards.
TCTCCCACGAGCTGCGTACGCCGCTCACCACGGTGCGGATGGCCGGCGACGTGCTGCACGACGCCCGGGCCAGCTTCGACCCCGTCACCGGGCGTGCCGCCGAGCTGCTCCAGCTCGAGCTCGACCGCTTCGAGACCCTGCTCGCCGACCTGCTCGAGATCAGCCGCTTCGACGCCGGGGCGGCGGTGCTGGAGGCCGAGGACGTCGACCTCGTCGACGTGGCGCGTCGGGTCGTCGACATGACGCGCGCCCTGGCCGAGCAGCGCCACACCCGGGTGGTCATCGAGATGCCCGGCCACGCCTGCCTGGCCGAGGCCGACCCCCGTCGGGTGGAGCGCATCGTGCGCAACCTCGTCACCAACGCCATCGACCACGCCGAGGGACGCGACATCCGCCTGCTGGTGGCCGGGGACGACCACTCGGCCGCCATCGCGGTCCGCGACCACGGGGTCGGCCTCGCACCGGGGGAGTCGGCGATGGTCTTCAACCGCTTCTGGCGTGCCGACCCGGCCCGTGCCCGCACCAGCGGGGGCACCGGGCTCGGCCTCTCGATCTCCCTCGAGGACACCCACCTTCACGGCGGCTGGCTGCAGGCGTGGGGCCGACCCGCCGAAGGCGCCCAGTTCCGCCTGACCCTGCCGCGCCGGCTCTCGCAGCCGCTACGGCACAGCCCGCTGCCGCTGGTACCTACCGACGCCCTGGAGTCGGCGTGAGACGGCCCGTCGCCCTGGTCGGCGTACTGGCCGCAGTGCTCGGCCTGTCCGCGTGCGCGCGGATGCCGACCGACGGCCCGGTCACGCAGGTGCAGACCTCGAGCGAGACCGCGGCTCCGCCCGGCATCGACTTCGACCCCAAGCCGCCGCAGCCGGGGGAGTCGGCCTCGGAGATCGTCACCCACTTCCTCGAGGCCATGAAGGCCCGGCCCATCACCACCAGCGTCGCCCGGCAGTTCCTGAGCCAGGACGCCCAGGCCGACTGGCACCCGGACGACGCCATCGTCACCTACGGCGAGGTCGGCGACCCGGTGGGCGGCAACCTCTCCGTCGCGGTGCCTCTGACGACGATCAACGAGTACGACGAGCGCGGCGCCTGGCAGCGCTCGCGCGACGAGGCGAGCCTGCAGGTGGGGCTGACCTCGGAGGACGGCGAGTGGCGCATCTCCGAGGTCCCCGACGCGTTGGTCGTCCCCGAGTCGTGGTTCGAGGACTCCTACCGGCGGGCCTCCCTCTACTTCTTCGACCCGACGACCCAGATCCTGGTGCCCGAGCCCGTGCACATCCCGGAGGGGGACCAGGTCGCCTCCTCGCTCGTCCCCGGCCTGCTGCCGTCGGCCGACCTGGACCCGCGCATCGAGCGCACCTACTTCCCGGAGGGCTTCGCCGCACGCCCGGTGCCGATCACGTCGGCCGGCATCGCCCAGGTCGCCCTCGACGGCGCCTCCGACGCGATCGACGAGACCACGAGCCAGCTGATGCTGACCCAGCTGATCTGGACGCTTCGCCAGGAGCCCCGCATCCGAGCCGTGCAGCTCACCATCGGCGACGTCGAGCTCGGCCTGCCCGGCGGGGCCACCCAGGTCGACCTCGACGTCGGCAGCGCCTTCGACCCCACCGGAGCCGCGTCGACCGGTGACGTCTTCGGTCTCGTCCACGGCCGGGTGGTGCGCGGCTCGGTGACCTCGTTGCTCGCCACCTCGGGCCCGATGGGCGTCGAGCGCCTCGGAGTCCGCACGATCGGCGTCAACCTCGCCGGGACCCGCGTCGCCGGCGTCTCCGGTGACGGGAGCGCGGTGCTCGTGGCGCCCGTCGACGAGGGCGGGCGCGCCGTGCAGGTCGTCAGCGCCGCCCGCAACCTGCTGCCCCCGGCGTGGGACTTCTCGGACCGGATGTGGCTCGTGGACCGCAACGGCGGTCGGGCGCGGGTGCTGGTCGTGACGGGCACCCGGGCCCGCAGCGTGCAGGTGCCGGGAGTGACCGGGCGCGACGTCGAGCGGCTGCTCGTCTCCCGCGACGGCAGCCGCCTCGTCGCGGTCGTCGCCGGTCCCGCCGGCGATCGGGTCGTCGCCGGCCGGATCCTCCACGACGGCCGGGGTCGGGTGCTCGGCACCACGCGGGCCCGTGAGCTCGCCTACGAGCCGGATGCGTCCGGACAGATTCGCGACATCTCCTGGCGGTCCACGACCACGGTCTCGGTGCTCTCCGACATCACCGACGACCTGTCGCAGGTGCGCACCGTGTCGGTCGACGGCGCCCCCGGCGAGGTCGTCACGTCGGGGTCCGGTCGCGTCCGGGGCGCCTTCCGGCAGCTCGTCGGGTCCCCGGTCGAGGGAGCGGCGGTGTACGCCGTCGCCGGCGAGGAGGTCATCGACCTCACGTCCCCGACGCGGCCCCTGGGCGCCCTGCCCTCCGGGCTGACGTCGCTGACCTACGTCGGCTGACCGCGGGCGGACCACGGGCGGACCGAGGGTCGTCCACAGCCGGCCCGCGTCGGCAGTCCCTCCCCAGGTCGACGGGCCGGGCCCCGCGGCGGCCCGCGCCACTGGTCCGATGAGGAGGTGCGCGACGCTGCCCTCGACCTGCTGCTCGGGAGCAGCTGCGTCGGGTGCGCCCGACCGGGACGGATGCTGTGCCCGTCCTGCCGGAGCGCCCTGCCGACCACGGCGTGGCCGGCGTGGCCCAGCCCGGTGCCCTCCGGGCTGGTGACGCCGTGGGCGGCGGGGGAGTACGCCGACACCCTGCGCGCCCTCGTCGTCGGGCACAAGGACCGCGGGCAGTGGTCGTTCGCCCGGGTGCTCGCCGGCCTCCTGGCGACGTCGGTGCGGGCGGCGGTGGGGTCGCCCGACGGTGCGCCCGTCGTCCTCGTGCCGGTGCCGTCGCGACCCGGGTCCACCCGCCGGCGCGGCTACGACCCGACCGGGACCCTGGTCCGCGGGGCGGCGACCCTCCTGCGCCACGCGTCGTACGACGCCCTCCCGGCCGCCGTGCTGGCCTCCCGCGGGGGAGTGCGCGACCAGAAGCACCTGACGGCCACCGACCGGGCCGCCAACCTCGCCGGGTCGATGTCCTGCCCGGCGACGGGCCTGCGGCGCCTCGCCGGACGGCGTACCCGGGCCCGCGTCGTGCTGTGCGACGACGTGCTCACGACCGGGGCCACCGCCCGCGAGGCGCAGCGCGCCCTGGCCGCGGTGGGCCTCGACCCGGTCGCCGTGGCGGTCGTGGCCGCCACCCGGCGACGGCTCCCGACCGACGGACACGCCGCGCGCCAGGCGGGTCCGTCCCATTCGGGCCCCCCGTCCCTTGGCCCATCCTTGGGGAGGGGCTAGCGTCTGTGCATGGAGTCCGTCCGGGTCCGTGGTTGCGTCGTCCGGACAGCTGTGCGCCCGTCAGGGACCGCGCAGTCGCCCGGAGGGCAAGCCGATGCCAGTCGCAGGCAAAACGGCCCACGTAAGGCTGGAGACAGCCGATCACGGTGCGGCTTAGACGTAAGTCCTGCCTCGCAGCCGTCGTCAGACACGACGGTGATCGGGAGAGGGCCGGTAGTGACATCCAAGTTGCGAAAGCCCCTGCAGGCGATTGTGGGGACGAAGACCAGGTCGGCCGGGCGGACTCCATCCCACCTGTCCCAGGTCACGGGGCGCCGCCCCGACGACTCGAGGCACGGCGGGCCGATGAAGTAGTCCTGCTACCAGGAGGTTTCACATGGATGTTGTGGTCACCGGACGACACTGCGAGGTGTCGGAGAGGTTTCGCGAACATGTGTCCGAGAAGCTCGCCAGGCTCGAGAAGCACGACCACCGGATCATCCGAGTCCAGGTCGAGGTGGAGCAGGAACGCAATCCCAGGCAGCACGACCGCGCCGTACGCGTCGAGCTGACCGCCTTCTCCAAGGGCCCCGTGATCCGCGCCGAGGCCGCCGCCGAGGACAAGATGGGCGCCCTGGACCTGGCCCTCGACAAGATGGCCTCCCAGATGCGTCGCGCCGCCGATCGCCGCCGGGTGCACCACGGCCGCCATGCGCCCGTCTCGGTCGGACAGGCCCTGGCCGAGATCGCCGAGCCGGCGACCGTGGACGGCGACGAGGAGATCGTCACCGAGCGTCAGGTCGGACCGATCACCGTGACCGGCGACGGGCCGCTCGTCGTGCGGGAGAAGTCGCACGGCGCCACCCCGATGACCCTCGAGACGGCGCTCTACGAGATGGAGCTGGTGGGCCACGACTTCTACCTGTTCGTGGACAAGGACAGCGAGCGTCCCTCCGTCGTCTACCGCCGTCGTGGCTACGACTACGGCGTCATCTCCCTCGACCTGGACCGCTGAACGATGCACTCGTTGCCTCGGTCCGGCCGGCTTCTGCAATGATGCCCGGGTGACCGAGGCAACGGGTGTCCCAGGCACCAACCCCCACGAGCCGATCCGCGTCCTGGTCGTCGACGACCAGGAGCTCTTCCGGCGAGGCCTGACCATGCTGCTCGCGCAGGACACCGACATCGAGGTCGTGGGCGAGGCCGACGACGGGATCGTCGGCACGGAGCTGGCGACCACGCTGGCCCCCGACGTGGTGCTCCTCGACGTCCGGATGCCGCGTCGCTCCGGCGTGGAGGCGTGCCGCGCCATCAAGGAGGCCGTGCCGTCGGCCAAGATCATCATGCTGACCGTCTCCGACGAGGAGGGCGACCTCTACGAGACCGTCAAGAACGGCGCCTCCGGCTACCTGCTCAAGGACTCCTCCATCGAGGAGGTCGCGCAGGCGGTCCGCGTCGTCAACGAGGGCCAGTCGCTCATCAGCCCGTCGATGGCCGTCAAGCTCATCGACGAGTTCAAGCAGATGTCCAAGCCTGACAAGCAGCAGAGCACCGCGCTCAAGCTCACCGACCGTGAGCTCGAGGTGCTGCGCCTCGTCGCTCGCGGCCTCAACAACCGTGAGGTGGCCAAGGAGCTGTTCATCTCCGAGAACACCGTCAAGAACCACGTCCGCAACATCCTCGAGAAGCTCCAGCTGCACTCGAGGATGGAGGCCGTGATGTACGCGATGAAGGAAAAGCTGCTGGACCTGCCCTGACGGGCACGCCCCGACGATGACCGGCACGACGGACAGCCTCAGCACGCTCCAGGCGCGCCGCATCGCGCTGGCCGCCCAGGGGTTCACCGACCGGGCGCACGCGACGCCGTCCCTGCGGACGCTCGAGCGGACCCTGGCGCGCACCGGTGTCCTCCAGGTCGACTCGGTCAACGTCCTCCAGCGCGCCCACTACATGCCGCTCTACTCGCGGATGGGTGCCTACGACCGGGACCTGCTGCGCCGCGCGTCGCAACGGCGACCGCGCCGGATGGTCGAGTACTGGGCGCACGTCCAGGCCTTCATGCCCGTCGACCTGTGGCCGGTGATGCAGCACCGGATGGACGGCTACCGCGAGCAGCGGGGCAAGTGGGGCTTCACCGCCGACCCGGCCCTCGAGCCGGGCGTGCTGGCGGCCGTCCGCGAGCGGGGCCCGGTCACCGCCCGCGACCTGGAGGAGGAGTTCTCCGAGGGGCCGCGCACCAAGGAGCACTGGGGCTGGAACTGGTCGCAGGCGCGCAAGGTCCTCGACTACCTCTTCCTGGTGGGCGACGTCGCCATCGCCGGGCGCACCGCGCAGTTCGAGGTCCTCTACGACGTCCCCGAGCGGGTGCTGCCGGCCGCGGTCCTGGCCGCGCCCACCCCGAGCAGGGCCGACGCCGACCTCGAGCTCGTGCGCCGTGCCGCCCGGTCGCACGGGGTCGCCACGCTGCGCTGCCTGGCCGACTACTACCGGATGCCGGTGGTCGACACGAAGGCCGCCGTCGAGACGCTCCTCGAGACCGKCGGGCTGATCCCGGTCACCGTGCCGGGCTGGACGCGCGCGGCGTACCTCCACAGCGAGGCGCGGCTGCCCCGGCGCGTCGGGGCGCGGGCCCTGCTCTCCCCGTTCGACCCGGTCGTGTGGGAGCGATCGCGCGCCGAGACGCTCTTCGGCTTCTCCTACCGGATCGAGATCTACGTCCCTCCGGACAAGCGCGTCCACGGCTACTACGTGCTGCCCTTCCTGCTGGGGGACGCCATCGTGGCCCGGGTCGACCTCAAGGCCGACCGGGCCACCGGGCGCCTGCTGGTCCAGGGTGCGTACGCCGAGCCCGGAGCGCCGCCGGAGACCCCGGAGGAGCTGATGGCCGAGCTGGAGCGCCTCGCCGGCTGGCTCGACCTCACCGACGTCGTGGTGGGGGAGCGGGGCGACCTGGCGGGCCCACTGGCCGCCGTTGCCACCCTCGCTGGGAGGCGTGGGTAGCATGATCGACGGCCATCCGGCCGCCCGTACGTTGCACAACTCACTCTCACTCAACGGAGTCGCATCACCGTGCCTGCCATCATCGACAAGCTCCTCCGCATCGGCGAAGGCAAGATCCTGCGCCAGCTCGAGGCGATCGCCAAGGCCGTCAACGCCATCGAGGACGACTTCGTCTCGATGAGCGACGACGAGCTGCGGGGCATGACGGTGGAGTTCCGCGAGCGGCTCGCCCAGGGTGAGTCCCTCGACGACCTCATGCCGGAGGCCTTCGCGACCGTGCGCGAGGCGTCCAAGCGCGTGCTCGGCATGCGGCCCTTCGACGTCCAGATCATGGGTGCGGCCGCGCTGCACCTCGGCAACATCGCCGAGATGAAGACCGGCGAGGGCAAGACCCTCGTCGCGGTGCTCCCGTCGTACCTCAACGCCCTCGAGGGCAAGGGCGTGCACGTCGTCACCGTCAACGACTACCTCGCGACGTTCCAGTCCGAGCAGATGGGCCGTGTCCACCACTTCCTGGGGYTGACCGTCGGCGTGATCCTGCCGTCGATGCGTCCCGCCGAGCGTCGCGAGGCCTACGCCTGCGACATCACGTACGGCACCAACAACGAGCTCGGCTTCGACTACCTGCGCGACAACATGGCCGACGCCATCGAGGACTGCGTGCAGCGCGGCCACAACTTCGCCGTGGTCGACGAGGTCGACTCGATCCTCATCGACGAGGCGCGGACCCCGCTCATCATCAGCGGCCCGACCCAGGACGAGGTCAAGTGGTATGCCGAGTTCGCGACGATCGCGCGCTCGATGCGCCTCGACCACGACTACGAGGTCGACGAGAAGAAGCGCACCATCTCCGTCCTCGAGCCCGGCATCACCAAGGTCGAGGACCACCTGGGCATCGACAACCTCTACGACTCGGTCAACACCCCGCTCATCTCGTTCCTCAACAACTCCATCAAGGCCAAGGAGCTGTTCCGCAACGACAAGGAGTACGTCGTCATCGACGGCGAGGTCCTCATCGTCGACGAGCACACCGGTCGCATGCTGGCCGGGCGTCGCTACAACGACGGCCTCCACCAGGCCATCGAGGCCAAGGAGGGCGTGACCGTCCGCGAGGAGTACCAGACCCTCGCCACCGTCACCCTGCAGAACTACTTCCGCCTCTACGACAAGCTGTCCGGCATGACCGGTACGGCCATGACCGAGGCCTCCGAGTTCGACAAGATCTACAAGCTCGGCGTGGTGCCCATCCCCACCAACAAGCCGATGGCGCGCGAGGACCAGGGCGACCTCGTCTACCGCACCGAGGAGGCGAAGTACCTCGCCGTCGTCGACGACATCGCCGAGCGCAACGCGGCCGGACAGCCCGTCCTCGTCGGCACCGTGTCGGTCGAGAAGTCCGAGCTGCTCTCCGGCCTCCTCCGCAAGAAGGGTGTCCCGCACACCGTCCTCAACGCCAAGCAGCACGCCGACGAGGCCAAGGTGGTCGCGCTCGCCGGTCACAAGGGCTCGGTGACCGTCGCCACCAACATGGCCGGTCGAGGCACCGACATCATGCTGGGTGGGTCCGTCGACTTCCTCGCCGACCAGGAGCTGCGCAAGCAGGGCCTCGACCCGGTGGAGAACGTCGAGGAGTACGACGCCGCCTGGCCGATGATGGTCGAGCGGATCAAGGCGCAGGTCGCCGCGGAGCACGACGCCGTCAAGGAGCTCGGCGGCCTGTACGTCGTGGGCACCGAGCGCCACGAGTCCCGTCGCATCGACAACCAGCTGCGCGGTCGCTCCGGCCGTCAGGGCGACCCCGGCGAGTCCCGCTTCTACCTGTCCCTCGAGGACGAGCTGATGCGGCTCTTCAAGTCCGACTGGGTCGACCGCGTCCTCCAGGTGCTCAAGGTGCCCGACGACGTCCCGATCGAGAACAAGCGCGTCACAGGCGCCATCGCCAGCGCGCAGGGGCAGGTCGAGTCGCAGAACTTCGAGTCCCGCAAGAACGTCCTCAAGTACGACGACGTGATGAGCCGCCAGCGCGAGGTCATCTACGGCGAGCGCCGTCGGGTCCTCGAGGGCGCCGACCTCGAGCAGCAGATCCGCACCTTCATCGACGACGTCGTCATCGGCTACGTCGCCGGGTCGACCGAGGGCTACGCCGAGGACTGGGACCTCGACAAGCTGTTCACCGCGCTCAAGCAGCTCTACCCGTGCACCCTCACCGAGGAAGGCGTCGACGCAGCCGCCGGCGGTCGCGCCGGACTGAGCCGCGAGACGCTCATCGCGGACATCCAGAAGGACATCCAGAACGCCTACGACCAGCGCGAGGCCGAGATGGGCGAGGAGGTCATGCGCGAGCTCGAGCGGCGCGTGATCCTCTCCGTGCTGGACCGCAAGTGGCGCGAGCACCTCTACGAGATGGACTACCTGCGCGAGGGCATCTACCTGCGGGCCTACTCGCAGCGCGACCCGCTCGTGGAGTACCAGCGCGAGGGCTTCGACATGTTCACCGCGATGATGGACGGCATCAAGGAGGAGTCGGTCGGCTTCCTCTTCAACCTCCAGGTCGAGATCACCGAGGACGACGGTGTCGAGCACGACCACGACCATGCGCACGACCACGACCATGCGCACGACCACGATCACGATCACGACCACGAGGTGGCGCCGGTCGGCGTCGCCCCGGCGATCGACATGGGCGAGGCCCAGGGCCACGCGCCGCAGTTCCGGGCCAAGGGCCTCGAGCGCAAGGAGCGGCCGACCAACCTGGCCTACTCCGCGCCCAGCGAGGACGGCGAGGTCGAGGTCACGGCGGAGGCCGTCTCGGACGAGTTCGCCGGGGTCGGGCGCAACGACATGTGTCCCTGTGGCTCGGGCAAGAAGTTCAAGCGCTGCCACGGCGCGCCCGGCGGGGCCTCGGGCCGCGCCACCATCGGCGGCTGACCCCGTCCAGCGCATCACGGCCGGACCCGCACACCGCGGGTCCGGCCGTTGCCGTCTCTGCGTGGCACCCGCTGCGCGGCACCGCCCGGCCCCGCCCCCACCCCCACGCTCCCCGGACCCGGCGGGCGGTGAGTGGGCCACATTTCCCGGTCCAGCGCGGTGGCTGGGTGACCTCTCGCTCCGCGTGTACGCCGCGACGCGCCCGGTGGCGGTGCGGCCGCCACGTTCTGTCGTCGCGGAATGTGGCTCACCCACCGGGTAGGCGGCGGCAGCAGTCGCGGAAGGTGGCTGGCTCACCGCCCCGCGGGCAGGGACGCCCCGGGGGCAGGTGCGAGCCTCAGCCGAACACCAGGGCGACGCACTGCCAGCGGCCGTCGCGGGCCTCGAACCGCGCGGCGAGGGCGCGGGAGCGCTGGCCGTGGCGCACCCGGGCCGAGACCTCGAGGGCGTCGGCGGCCACCAGGCTGGTGCGGACCGAGGCCACGGTCGGCCGGATCGCCCCCCGGCCGCGGCCCGTGGTCGGGGTGGTGCCGGCGGCCAGGGACACGGTCGCGGCCCGACGGCCCAGCTCCTGGTACAGCCGGTGCTCGGTGTGGCGCAGCAGCTGGCTCAGCGGCCGGTCACCCATGGCGATCTCGACGGCGGCGCTGAGGTAGCGGTGGACGAACGCGTCCAGCCGGTGGCGCCGCTCCCCGTCCACCGCCACCAGGTCGAAGTGCGGCAGGTCCAGGGTGGAGTCGGGCTCGGGAGGGTCGAGCCGGGGCGTCAGGTCGAGGGCGAGCGCCCCCTGGACGCTGGCCACCGGCACCGGCGGGCGGATCGGGATGACCTGGCCGTCGGTCTGGGTCCGGGTCTGCCGGATGGTGGTCATCTGGGTTCCTCTCCTCGGGGTGGACGGCGGGTCGGCAGGTCGGCGGCTCATCGCTCGTCCCTGTCGCCGATGGGGGCGGGCAGGTGCAGCCTCTGACCGGGGCGGATCAGGCTGCGGTCGGCGCCGATCTCCGCGCGGTTGGCGGCGTAGACGGCGCGCCAGGCCTTCTCGATCTCGTCCGGACCCGACGTGGCGGGGAGGCGGGCCGCGGCCAGTGACCACAGCGAGTCGCCGGCGCGCACCACGACCTCCTCCCCGGTGACCCGGGACGGCCCGGACACGGGGCGGGTCGTCGGGCCGGGCTCGACGTGGGCGACCACACCTGCGGTGGCCCGGTCGGGGAGGGGGAGACCGGCGAGCCGCTCGAGGTCGCCGCCCTGCCCGGCCATCGCCGGGGCCGAGACCCCGGCGACCACCGCAGCGCCGCAGGCGGCCAGGACCAGCCGCCGGGTCAGGCCGTGCCCGCCCCGGGGGACCCGGCCGCGCACGAGGGCGACCGTGGTCGCGGTGGTCACCCACCAGAGGCGGGCCGCGCAGACGAGCAGGGCCGCGGCGCACACGGCGACCAGCAGGTCCTCGAAGCTGTGCTGCCAGGTCTCCGGCCGCGGCAGGGCGGCGGCGGCACCGCCTGCCAGCCAGCAGGTGGCCGCTGCCGCCGTGGTGACGGCTACCCAGACGGCCAGGCACCGCACGGTCGTCGCGTTCCCCCGAGACATCCCCAATCCTTTCGTTTGCGTGCGTTTGCTTCATTCAAAGCATCTATACGTAAGGTGTCAACGGGTTGTGCACAGGCTAGGGTCGGGCCATGCGGTGGGATGAACAGCTCTTCGAGCTCTTCGACGACCTCGAGGGACAGGCCTCGGCGCTGTACGACGTCGAGCGCGGGGCCGAGCTCCTCGACCGCAGCCGCGCGGAGTACCACCAGGTCGCGCTGGTGAGCAGGCTGGTGGCGTCCGTGGGGTCGACGGTGGGCCTGGAGGTGGCCGGCGTGGGCCGGGTCGACGGCGAGCTGCGGCGTACGGGCGAGGGATGGTGCCTGGTCAGCGGGCACCAGCAGGACTGGATCGTCCGCACGGCACGGATCCACGTCGTCCACGGTGCCTCGGAGCGGTCGGTGCCCGAGGTGGCCTGGTCACCGCTACAGCGGTTGGGGGTGGGGTCGGCGCTGCGCCGGCTCGCCGAGTCCCGCGCCCGGTGCCTGGTGCACCTCGCCGACGGCGCGCAGCACGAGGCCGTCGTACGCCGGGTGGGTCAGGACTTCGTCGAGGTCGAGTCCCCGGCGGGCGCCCGGCTGCTGCTCGCCTTCGACGGCATCGCCGCCGTCCAGTCGCGCTGACGCGAGGCCAACGCCCGACGCCCGGCAGGCCGGGACCTCGGGGGAGGCGTCAGGTCGCGTCGACGTCGTACGGCGGCAGCTGGCCCTCGGCGAGCTGGGGCTGGGGCGCCGGACGCTCGTCCTCGTCCTCCATCGCCTCGATGATGTGCTTGCGCACGATGTTGCGCGGGTCCAGGTCGCGCAGCTCGAGGTCGGAGTACTCCGGGCCGAGCTCGTTGCGCAGCTCGTCACGGGCCGAGTTGGCCATCGCCCGGGCCTTGCGCAGCATGATGCCGGCCTGCTTGGCCATCACCGGGAGTCGCTCGGGCCCGAACACCAGCACGGCCACCAGGGCGATGACGGCCAGCTCCAGCAGCCCGACGTCGAACATGGGTCAGAACTTAGCGGTCGGAGTGAGCCCGAGCTGCATACCGGCCAGTCCGCGGCCGCGTCCGGCGAGCTTGTCGGCCACCGCCAACAGCTCGAGGGYGGCCGGCGCGGTGGGGTCGGACTCGACGATCGGCTTGCCGGCGTCGCCACCCTCGCGCAGCGACGGGTCGAGCGGGATACGACCCAGGACGGGGACGTCGTAGCCGAAGCGCTGCGACAGCGTCTGGGCGACCCGGTCGCCGCCGCCGCTGCCGAAGACCTCCATGGTGGAGCCGTCGGGCAGGGTCAGGAAGCTCATGTTCTCCACGACGCCGATGACGCGCTGGTGCATCATCGAGGCCATCGTGCCGGCGCGCTCGGCCACCTCGGCCGCGGCCTCCTGCGGGGTGGTCACCACGACCACCTCGGCGCTCGGCAGGTGCTGGCCCAGCGAGATGGCGATGTCGCCGGTGCCGGGCGGCAGGTCGAGGAGCAGGGCGTCGAGGTCGCCCCAGTAGACGTCGGCCAGCATCTGCACCAGCGCCCGGTCGAGCATCGGACCACGCCAGGCGACGACCTGGTCGCGGCGCGGCTTGAGCATCCCGATGGAGATCACCGAGACGCCCGAGGGGGTCGGGACGGGCATGATCAGGTCGTCGACCTGGGTCGGGCGGGCGTCCGCGATGCCGAGCATGGCCGGCACCGAGTGGCCGTAGATGTCGGCGTCGACCACGCCCACCTTGAGCCCCTGCGCGGCCAGGGCCAGCGCGAGGTTGACGGTGACCGAGGACTTGCCGACGCCGCCCTTGCCACTGGCGATCGCGTAGACCTTGGTCAGCGAGCCGGGCTGGGCGAAGGGGATCTCACGCTGCGCCTGGCCCCCGCTGAGGATCTCCTTGAGCCCGGCGCGCTGCTCGGGCGTCATCACCCCGAGCGTGAGGTCGACCGAGGAGACCCCGGCGACCGCGGTCACGGCGGCGGTGACGTCGCGGTTGATCGTGTCCTTGAGGGGGCACCCGGACACCGTCAGCAGCACGTGGACGGCAACCGCGCCGTCCTCGGCGACCTCCACCGAGTCGACCATCCCGAGCTCGGTGATGGGGCGCTTGATCTCGGGGTCGTTGACGCCGGCGAGGGCGTCCATGACCTGCTGCTGCGTGGGGGTGCTCATGATGGAAGAGTCTACGAGCCGCCTGGGTCCTCCGGCGGCTCGGGCCGGGTGAGCTCCTCGATGTCGTTCATCAGCCCACGCAGCTCCGAGCGCAGGAAGTCGCGGGTCGCGACCTCGCCCACCGACATCCGCAGCGAGGCCACCTCGCGGGCGAGGAACTCCATGTCGGCGTGGGCCCGGGCGTTGGCCTGGCGGTCCTGCTCGGCCACCACCTTGTCGCGCATCTCCTGGCGGTTCTGCGCCAGCAGGATCAGCGGGGCGGCGTACGACGCCTGGAGGCTGAGCATCAGGGTCAGGAAGATGAAGGGGAACGGGTCGAACCGCAGGTCCGTGGGCGCGACGGCGTTCCAGATGATCCAGACGACCACGAACAGCGTCATGTAGATCAGGAACTTCGCGGTTCCCATGAACCGGGCGAACTGCTCGGCGAAGACACCGAAGGCGTCCGAGTCGTAGCTGGGCCGCCGCACGAGGTGGCGACGGGCGTCGCGTGGGGTGTCGAGCCGGGCGCGGGCGCGGGCGTCGCTCATCGGCCACCGCCCCGCGGTGCGTTGACGTCATGGCGGCTGATCGGGCCCGGCCGCACGGTGTGGTCACGCCAGTTGTCCGGCAGCATGTGGTCGAGCAGGTCGTCCACCGTGACGGCGCCCAGCAGCCGACCCTCGTCGTCGACGACGGGGGCGGCGACGAGGTTGTACGTCGCGAGGTGGGCCGCGACCTCGTCGATGCTGAAGTTGGGGCGCAGCGGGTCCAGGGACTCGTCGAGCGCCGCGGCGACCAGCGTCGACGGCGGCTCGCGGAGCAGCCGCTGGATGTGCGCGGCGCCGAGGAGCTTGCCGGTCGGGGTCTCAAGGGGCTGGCGGCAGACGTAGACCAGCGCGGCGAGGGCGGGCGTCAGCTCCGGGTTGCGCACGTGGGCGAGCGCGTCGGCGATGGTGGCGTCCGGGCCGAGGATGACCGGCTCGGGAGTCATCATCGCGCCGGCGGTGTCCTCGACGTAGGACATGAGGCGGCGCACGTCCTCGGCCTCCTCGGGCTCCATCAGGCCGAGCAGGGTCGCGGCGGTCTCCGGGTTGAGGTCGGCGATGAGGTCGGCCGCGTCGTCGGCCGACATCTCCTCGAGGATGTCCGCCGCGCGCTCGGAGTCGAGGTGCTCGAGGATCTCGACCTGGTCCTCGTCGGGAAGCTCCTCGAGGACGTCGGCGAGGCGCTCGTCGTCGAGGGCGGCGACCACGGCGATCCGCCGCTCGGGCGGGAGGTCGTGGATCATGTTGGCGGCGTCGGCCGGCTTCATGTCGTTGAGCGCCGCGATCAGGTGGGTGGCGCCCTGGGCGTCCTGGCGCCGCGCCAGGCCGGTGACGTCGCGCCACTCGACGGTGTGCGTCTGCCCGCGCCGGCGGAAGCCCTTGGACGGCTCCTGGATGGCGACCCGCGAGAGCACCCAGTCGCGGTTGCGGGCCTGCTCCATCCCCACGTCGTAGACGGTGCCGGTCACGCCTGTGGCGGTGATGGTGACCTGCCGGTCCAGCATCTGGCCCATGACCAACGTCTCGGTCGAGCGCTGCTCGAAGCGCCGCATGTTGAGCAGGCCGGTGGTGTGGACCTGGCCGGAGTCGATGTTGGTGACGCGGGTCATCGGCACGAAGATGCGCTTGCGGCCGAAGACCTCCGCGACCAGGCCCAGCACGCGCGGCTGGGTGGTGTCGGAGCGGAGCGCCACGACGACGTCGCGCACCTTGGCGACCTGGTCGCCCAGGGGGTCGAAGACCGGGAGCCCGACGAGACGGGCGAGGAAGACCCTGTTCGGCGTGGTGCTCATCGCTCCTCCTCGTCCCGATCGTGCTCCGGCAGCGAAGGCTACCGCTCCGACGCGCGCGAACGTGACGATGACGTGGAGGTCAGCACGTCACCTACAGTGGAACGCATGGTCGCCTTCTGGAAGAGCTCTGCCCGTTCGGGCGCGCTGCTCTGCGCCCTGGTCCTCGGTACGTCGGCGCTCGCCGCCTGCGGCAACGAGTCGGGCGACGAGCAGGCCTCGGAGCCCACCAGCTCCGAGTCCACCACCACCGAGTCGCCCTCCGAGACCCCCACCGAGTCGGGAGCGCCGGCCGAGCCGGCGATCGACCCGTCCAACGGGCTCCCGGTGTGCGAGGACGTCTGGGTCGACGGGCTGGACCTGCCGAAGGACTACACCGCCTGCTCGCAGGACGGCACCCCCGTCAAGCCGCAGAAGAAGATGTGCGGCTTCGGCAGCCCGATGATCATCCACGCCGACCGCTTCTACGCGCTGCGCGGCAACCGGGTCAACGACGTCGGCGACATCGCCACCAGCGAGCAGTTCCAGTCCGCGCTGGCGGCCTGCCAGGCCTGATCACACCATCCGTAGGGCGGCCTCCGGGCCGCCGACCGTGGCACCTCACGGTCACGACACACACGGTCTCGACACTCAGGGGAATCCCATCACCATGAAGTCCACTCGCTCCGTCACGGCGGCGGTCGCCGCGCTCGCGCTCCTCGCGCCGCTGACCTTCCTCGCGACCCAGGCCAACGCCGGGGAGCCCGTCGTCGCCGCCGCGCCCACCGCGACGCCGACCCCGACTCCCACGCCGACGCCCACGCCGACGCCCACCCCGGTGCCGACCACGACCACGGCCACCCCCACGCCGGCGCCGACGACCACGCCCACCGAGGACCCGACGCAGGACGCCACGAAGACGTGGCACCCGCGCAACGGCGTGCGCTTCAACGAGCCGCGTGACCCCCAGCAGTCGCACAAGATCAACCGCTACATCCGCAGCGCCATCGCCAACACGCCCAAGGGCGAGTCGATGAAGCTGGTCACCTGGAACTTCAGCAACCAGCTCTTCGTCAACGACATCATCGCTGCGCACAAGCGCGGCGTGAGCGTCCGGCTGATCATGGCCAACGGCCTCGCCGAGAGCCAGAGCCGCTCCAACGGCTACTTCTGGCAGGTCCAGCGGGCACTGCAGCAGGGCAACAAGAAGCGACCCGGCTACCTCAAGAGCTGGGCCCGCACGTGCCACAACTCCTGCCGCGGCAAGGAGGGCATCCAGCACGGCAAGTGGTTCGTGTTCAGCCGCACCGGCGGGCGCAACCTCGTCGTGATGTCGACGTCGGCCAACCTCACCGACGCGGCGGCGTACAACCAGTGGAACGACATGCTCACCGTGCAGGGTCGTCAGGCCACGTACGACGCGTACACGACCGTCTTCAAGGAGATGTCGCGCGACCGCCAGGTCAAGCCCGCCTTCCGCACCTTCGACGACAAGAACTACGACGGCTGGTTCTTCCCGCAGATGGGCAAGCTGCGCAACCACAACGTCATCCGGCTGCTCGACCAGGTGAAGTGCTCGGGCGCGCGCGGTGACGCCGGCAAGAACGGCAAGACCGTCATCCGCGTCTCGCAGGCCGTCTTCAACGGTCGTCCCGGCTCCGCGATCGCCGGCAAGCTCAAGAACCTCAAGAAGGCCGGCTGCAACATCAAGCTCGTCTACGGGGTCCTGAACAACAACTCGCGCTCGCTCCTCGAGGACATCCCGAGGAGGACGATCCTCGAGGACACCAACGGCGACGGCTTCGTGGACCGCTACGTCCACATGAAGGCGCTGACGATCTCCGGTCACTACGGCCACAACCGCCAGGCGCACGTCGTCTACCAGGGCAGCGCCAACTTCTCCGGCATGGCCACGCTCTCGGACGAGCAGGGCTTCATCATCAACAGCCTCAAGCTCGAGAAGGCCTACTCGAAGTTCATCAACTACCTGTTCAAGAACCCGCCGCCGCAGGGCCAGGACCTCATCAAGGAAATCATCCTGCGCCAGGCTCCCGGCTTCGACCCCTACGCGCAGATCCGCGCGGAGATGGGCATGGGCAACATGCAGCCGTCCGAGGGCTGACGTCCTTCGACGTCGCGGCCACGCGTCGTACGACGCACTTCGGCGGTCGTGAGGGCAACCTCGCGGCCGCCGTCGGCGTCTCTTGCGACAGGACCCCGCATCACGGCGTGGGGTCCCCACGTGAAGCGCGTGGTCTGGTCACTGTGGTGTTTGTGACCTACCGTGACTGGTGTTACTCGTGATGTCCGCTCCGCTGCACTGCCTACCCCGGAGGTTGCCATGAAGGCGTACGCCGCCCTCATCGCCCTGGTCCTGAGCCTGTTGTCCCCGGTCGCCCTGGCCGCCCCCGCAGGCGCGGGCACCGCCACCACCGGGGTCGGCGCGACCACCCTGGCCGGCACGGCGGGCACCACGACGCTCGCGCGTCGCCGCGCCGGAGTGGAGGCCATCTCCAGCGGAGGCGAGCACACCTGCCGGCTCCCCGGCGACGGCTCGCTGCTGTGCTGGGGTCGCAACTCCTTCGGACAGCTCGGCGACGGCAAGAAGGGCACCCAGACCCCGACCCCGCAGCGGGTCACCCAGGGCAACCCGTGGCGCCGCGTGTCGGCCGGCGGCGGCTCCACCTGCGGCATCAAGAAGAACCAGCGGCTCTTCTGCTGGGGCGTCAACCACCGCGGCCAGCTCGGCGACGGCAGCACCAAGCCGCGCACCCGGCCGGTGGCGATCGCCAAGAACAAGAAGTGGACCGCGGTCAACGCCAGCTGGTTCAACACCTGCGGCATCACCGCCCAGACGCAGCTCTACTGCTGGGGCGACAACGCCGCCGGCCAGATCGGCGACGGCGGCAAGGCCAAGGTGCGTACCAAGCCCACCCTGGTCAAGAAGGGCAAGAACTGGGCGTCGGTCTCGGTCGGCAGTCGCTTCGTCTGTGCGATCAAGAAGAACGGCGCCCTCTACTGCTGGGGCGGCAACCTCTTCGGCCAGCTCGGGCACGGCAGCTACGCCGGGAAGGCCAAGCCCACCCGCGTGGGCACCAGCAGCAGCTGGGCCGAGGTCTCCACCTCGTGGACCCACACGTGCGCCCGCAACACCGGCGGCGACGTCTACTGCTGGGGCCGCAACACCTTCGGCCAGGTCGGCGACGGCACCGTGACCACCACTCCCACCCCGCGCCAGGTCGTCGGCCTCAAGGCCGTGGACATCACCACCATCGAGGGCGCCTCGTGCGCCATCGACGACAAGGCGCGCGTGCAGTGCTGGGGCAACAACGCCTACGGCGTGATCGGCGACGGCACGAAGCCGTTCACCACCTCGCCCGAGCCCGGCCCGGCCGACATGCGCGAGATCGAGGGCGGCTGGCGCCACGTCTGCGGACTCACGACCGCCGGCTCGCCGTACTGCTGGGGCCAGAACGACCGCGCCCAGCTCGGCAACGGCACGCTCACCAGCAGCCCGTCGCCGACCGAGGTCGAGCCGCTCCCGCCGGCGGACCCGTCCGGGGTCACCGACTTCCGCATCGCCAGCGTCAACGCGCTGGGCAACGGCCACACACGCCCGTACGCCGGGGACGACTCCTACGCTCCCGCCACCACGCGGATGACCTGGATGGCCGACCAGCTCGACAACTCGGCGATCGACATCATGGGCCTCCAGGAGGCCAACGCCGACCAGACCGCGCACCTGCTGAAGGCCACGCGCGGCACCTGGGACGTCTACCCCCGACCCGAGGCCGGCGACGACTCGGCCGAGGCGGCGCTCGCGTGGCGCACCAGCGTGTGGGAGCTCGTGGAGTCCACCACGATGATGAACCAGTTCATCAGCAAGGAGCTGCCGCGCCCGATCGTCAAGCTGCGCCACAAGGTCACGGGCAAGGAGATCTACGTGATCAACGTGCACAACGCGCCGTGGGACTACCAGTTCAAGCGCAACAAGGCGAGCAACGTGCAGATCGCCAAGATCAACGAGCTGCGCGCGACCGGCACGCCGGTCTTCTACGTCGGCGACTTCAACGAGAAGCGCGAGATCCTCTGCAAGGTGCTGGCCAAGACCGACCTCGTCAGCCCCGCCGGAGGGGCGTACGACGACGCCACCGGGAAGTGCACCAACCCGCCGAACCGGATGCGCGTGGACTGGGTCTTCGGCACGCCGGAGGCCACGTACTCCAACTTCGAGTACACCCGTCCGCCGCTGCTGAGCCTGGTCACCGACCACAACATGGCGCTGGTGGACGTCCGCCTGCCCTGACCAGCGGCACCGTGCCGGAGCCGACTCGGTAGGGTCGGCCCCGGCACCACCGCACTACCGGCCAACCGGGGCCGGCTGCACCGGCACGTGGAAGGGGAGTGGACGTGGCTGAACGCGTCGTCCTCCACATCGGCTCGATGAAGTCGGGCACCAGCTTCATCCAGAACGTCCTGGGCAACAACCGGGAGGCGCTGGCCCAGCACGGCATCTCCTTCGCCGGAGAGCGCTGGCGCGACCAGGTGGGCGCGGTCCAGGACCTGATCGCGCACGGTGGCCCCCGCCAGGAGCCACTCGACCCGTCCGGCCCGTGGATGGGCCTCGTCGACGAGATCAACGCGACGCCCGGCACGTCCGTGGTGTCCATGGAGTTCCTGGCCCCCCGGGTCACGGCCAAGATCGACCTCGTCCGCGACGCCCTCCGCGGCGACCTCCAGGTCGTCCTCACCGGTCGGGACCTGGCCCGCAACATCGCCGCCATGTGGCTGGAGTCGGTGCAGAACGGCTCCGCGGTCGACTGGGACGCCTATCTCGCCGCCGTACGCTCCGAGGATCGCTCGCAGCCGGTGGCCCGCAACTTCTGGAACCACCAGGGCCTGGCCGACATCGCCGCCCGGTGGGCGGCCGCGGTCGGTGAGGACCACTTCACGCTGATGACGGTGCCGCAGAAGGGTGCCCCGTCCAGCCTGCTGTGGGAGCGCTTTGCGCAGGTCCTCCACCTCGACCCTCAGGCCTTCGAGCTCGACGTGCGGGCCAACCCGTCGATCGGGCTGGCCACCGCAATGACCCTGCAGCACCTCAACGCGCTGCTCGAGGCCGACGGCTTCACCGACGACAAGCACTACGACCTGCTGGTCAAGCACCTGCTGACCAAGCGCGGCCTCGTGGCCCGGCAGGGCCAGGAGCCCCGCCTCGGCCTCGACGAGCGCTGGGTGATGAAGCGTGGTGCCGCCGAGGTCGCGGCGCTCCGCGCGCAACGGCACCGCGTGGTCGGCGACCTCGAGGAGCTGCTGCCCCGGCCGGTCCCGGGTGTGCACCCCTCGCAGGTCTCCACCCAGCAGCAGCTGGACGCCGCTATGGAGGGCCTGTCGCGGATGGTGCAGATCGGCGTCGAGCGGGAGGGCAAGCACCGCCGTCGGATCGCCCGGCTCAGGAAGGCGGGCCGATGAGCGGCCTGCCGCACGTCGCCGTCATCACGATGGCCCGCGACGAGGGCACGATGCTGCGTCGCTGGGTCGACCACTACGCCCGCGAGGTGGGCGCCGAGAACCTGGTCGTGGTCGACGACAACAGCTCCGACGGCTCCACCGACGACCTGCCCTGCCCGGTGCTGAGGATCCCGCCGCTGACCACCAAGAAGTCCTTCGAGCCCGCGCGCATGGGGATGCTGGGCGGCCTGTCGGCCGGCCTGCTGGAGGCGTACGACGCCACCATCTTCTGCGACGTGGACGAGTTCATCATCGCCGACCCGAAGGTGCACGAGTCGCTGCGCCACTTCGTGGCCGCCCGCGAGGGCCGTCCGGCGGTCGGGGTCATGGGCCTCAACGTCGTCCACGACGTCGTCCAGGAGCCCGCGCTGGTCGACGGGGAGCCGATCCTGGGGCAGCGCCGCCTGGCCAAGTTCCTGCCGCTCATGTGCAAGCCGTCCCTCAAGTGGGAGCCGGCACCCTGGGCGTTGGCCTCGCACGGCATCAAGTGCCCCTTCGAGGTCGACCCCGAGCTCTACATGTTCCACATGAAGTTCGCGGACCGCGACCACCTCCAGGCCGTCGCCGACCACCGGCACGCCATGTTCACCAGCGAGGGTCGCGCCGCCCGCACCAGCTGGGAGCGCAGCGGCGGCGACATGGTCGACCTCCTCGACCAGATCACCGCCGACATCGACCACGACGAGATCAAGCCCTTCGGCCCGCCGCTGAAGAAGCTGTCGACCATCGTCGAGAAGAGCGCCCCCGACGTCTGGCGTGCCGTGGGCGGTGGGCAGGTGCAGGCCATGCGCAACCGGCCCTTCGCCCGCATCCCGGACCGGTTCCTCGGCCGGGTGTGATCGCCGGCCATGACTGAGCCCACGACCCCGCCGCCGATGCGCGACGTCCGCGTCGACGACGACGGGCTGCGCTTCGCCGCCACAAAGGACGTGCTCTGCAACCTCTCCTTCGACGGCCGCCGCATCTGGTCGTTCTGGTCGGTGCGCGACAGCGTGGATGACGGCCCCGGCGACGGCCCGACCCGGACCGTCGCGTGGCCCGAGCGCCTCACCCTGCACCTCGAGGGAACCACCCGGGTGGGCATCACGCTGGGTGACGGCACCGTCATCCTCGACGAGGAGGTCCGCCTCGGCACCGAGGACCGTCGGCTGACGGTGGTGGGCCGCGACGGGGCGCCGCTCGGGATCGACATGTACGGCCGCCTGGTGAAGACCTTCGAGACGAAGGGGGCCGGCGAGCTCACCCCGTTGCTCGACGCGCTGGAGACGGTGCTGGACCTGCTCCACGAGCAGGGCCTGGAGGCCTTCCCGGCGTACGGCACCCTGCTCGGCGCCGTGCGCGAGGGCACCTTCCTGGGCCACGACAACGACGCCGACGTCGGCTACGTCAGCCGGCACACCCACCCGATCGACGTGATCCGCGAGTCCCACCGGGTCCAGCGCGCCGTCGAGCGGCAGGGCTACGCCACCAGCCGGCACAGCGGGGGAGCGTTCAAGATCGACGTCCCGGACGCCGACGGCTCGGTGCGCGGGCTCGACGTCTTCGGTGGCTTCCTCACCGAGGGGCACCTGGCGCTGCTCGGTGAGATCTGGGCGCCCTACGAGCGCGAGTGGATCTTCCCGCTGGGCACGGTCACCCTCGACGGCCGGGAGCTCCCGGCGCCGGCGGACCCCGAGCGGCTGCTGGCCGAGACCTACGGGCCCGGATGGCGGGTGCCCGACCCGGCCTTCCGCTACGAGAAGGACCCCGACGTCCAGCGCCGCTTCGACGAGTGGTTCCGCGGCACGCGGCTGCACCGCGCCGCCTGGGACCACCGCTACGGGCTGGCCCGCCTGCTGCCGCCGTACCAGCCGCCCCACGACATATCCCGCCACCTCCACGCGCGCGAGGAGCCCGGCACGTGGGTGCTCGACGTCGGGTGCGGGCGGGGCCGCGACGTCCGCTGGCTGGCCAAGCAGGGGCGACCCACGATGGGTCTCGACTACTCCGGCGTCGCCATGCAGTTCATCGCCGCCAAGGCGGCCGGACAGGGCTGGCCTGCAGAGCTGCGCACCATGAACCTCCTCGAGCTGCGCCACGTGCTGTCCTGGGGTGCGTTGCTCGCGGCCCGACCCGGGCCGCGCACCGTCCTGGCCCGGCACCTCATCGACTCGACGTCGCCGTACGGCGTGGACAACTTCTGGCGGCTCGTCTCGATGGTGCTGCGGCCCGGCGAGCGCCTGCACCTGGAGTTCCTGACCAGCCCGATCATCGACCCCGAGGGCCGGCCGTCGCTGGTGCGGCCGCTCGACGCGGCCGCCGTCGTCGCGGACGTGGAGCGACGTGGTGGGGTGGTCACCGACCGGGTCGACCTGGTGGGCCAGGCGATCGACTACGGCTACGGCGAAGAGTTGTCCGACGGGAAGCGGTGGCGGTCCTGCCGCCTGGAGGTGGAGTGGCGATGAAGTTGCCCAACAAGTTGTCCGAGGGTGGGTCCAAGCGGGACCTCGAGGCACGGGTGCAGGACCTGGAGGCCCAGGTCGCGGCGCTGAGCGCGCGGGTGGAGGAGGGCGCGGTGCTGCACCAGCGCTTCGCCGAGCTCCTCGACGTCGTCACCGAGCTGCTGCCCGGCGCCGACCCGGCCACGGTCCAGCGGTACGTCGACGAGCTGGGGTCGTGAGGACCCACCGGTGAGCCGCCGCGTCTTCGTGCACATCGGCTTGCCCAAGACGGGCACCTCCTACCTCCAGGCCATCGCCTGGCCGGGGCGCGAGCGTCTGCGGGAGGCCGGGCTGCTGCTCCCCGGGGCACGCAAGAGCGACCACCTGCTGAGCTCGATGATCGTCCGCGACGATCCCGGGATCGCCCGCCGCGGCCACGACGCCCCGCAGGCGTGGGAGCGGGTGCGGTCCGACGTGGCCGACTGGTCGGGTGACGCGCTGGTCAGCCACGAGTTCTTCTGCGCGGCCTCCGCGGAGCAGGCGGAGCGGATGGTCGCCCAGCTCGCTCCCGCCGAGGTGCACGTGGTCATCACCGCTCGCGAGCCGCTCGGGCTCTTCACCTCGAGCTGGCAGGAGTCGCTGAAGAACAAGGCCACCACGCCGCTGGCCGACTACGGGCGGGGGGAGTCCGACGACCCCCGGGCCGTCTGGGACTGGCGCGCCCTCGACCTGGGACTGGTGCTGGAGCGCTGGGCGCCCACGGTGGCCCCCGAGCTGCTGCACGTCATCACCCCGCCGCCGCCCGGCTCGCCGCGCGAGGTGCTCTGGGAGCGGTTCGCCGGCGTGCTCGGCATCGACCCCGCCACCTGCGACGTCGCCCAGGGCTTCGCGAACTCCTCGATGGGGGTCGTGGAGGCCGAGACCCTGCGTCGGGTCAACGAGCGCCTGATCGGCTTTAACACCGCCCGCGCCCGGGGCGTGTGGCTCCGCTCCTTCCTCGCCGACGAGCGGCTGGTGCCGCGCCGCGGGGAGCCCTTCTGGCCTGCCGACGACCAGGTGGCCGATGCCCGCCGCCGGGGGGAGCGGGCCGTGGAGCGGCTGCGTAGCGCGCCGTACGACGTGGTGGGTGACCTGGACCTGCTGCGGGTGCCGGCGGACCTCGCGCCGCGCCGGCACCCCGACTCGGTGACCGACGCCGAGGTCGCCGACGTGGCCCTCGACCTGGTCGCGACCCTGATGGGCGACCTGAAGCGGCGTACCGCCCGCGCCGGCCGTCCCGGCGAGCCCGAGGACCCCGCTGTCGTGCCGTCGCGGCTGTCCCGCCTGCGCCAGGCCCTGCGGGGCACCTGACCGGCTGTGACTACTGTCATGTGCCAGCCTGGCTGCGTTCGCGCCTAGGCTGTCGTCACTACCGGCTGGTAACCAGTCGATGCCCCCCAACGGAAGGACTCCCGCCATGGGTCGCCTGTGCCAGACCGACGGACTCACCGAGGACCAGAGCGAGATCCTCAAGGCGGTGCGCCAGTTCGTGGACGAGAAGATCCTGCCGGTGGCATCCGAGCTGGAGCACAAGGACGAGTACCCGACCGAGATCGTCGAGGGGCTCAAGGAGCTGGGGATCTTCGGGCTGATGATCCCCGAGGAGTACGACGGCCTGGGCGAGTCGCTGCTGACCTACGCGTTGTGCGTGGAGGAGATCGCGCGCGGCTGGATGAGCGTGTCCGGTGTCATCAACACCCACTTCATCGTGGCGTACATGCTGATGCAGCACGGCACCGAGGAGCAGAAGAAGAAGTACCTGCCGCGGATGGCGACCGGTGAGGTGCGGGGCTCGTTCTCGATGTCGGAGCCGGGCCTGGGCTCGGACGTGGCGGCCATCAAGACCAAGGCCACCCGCGGTGACGACGGCGGCTACACCATCAACGGCCAGAAGATGTGGCTGACCAACGGCGGTTCCTCGACCCTGATCGCGGTGCTGGTCAAGACCGACGAGGGCTCGGACTCGGTCTACAAGAACATGACGACCTTCCTGGTGGAGAAGGAGGCGGGGTTCGGGGAGACCGCACCCGGCCTGACCATCCCGGGCAAGATCGACAAGATGGGCTACAAGGGCGTCGACACCACCGAGGCCATCTTCGAGAACCACCAGATCGCAGCCGAGCAGATCCTGGGTGGGGAGCCGGGCAAGGGCTTCTACCAGATGATGGACGGCGTCGAGGTGGGCCGCGTCAACGTCGCGGCGCGGGCGTGTGGCATCGCGAACCGGGCCTTCGAGCTCGGGGTGGCGTACTCCCAGCAGCGTGAGACGTTCGGCAAGCCGATCGCGGAGCACCAGGCGATCTTGTTCCGGCTCGCGGAGATGGCGACCAAGGTCGAGACCGCCCACACCATGATGGTCCGCGCGGCCCGCACCAAGGACAAGGGTGAGCGCAACGACGTCGAGGCCGGGATGGCCAAGATGCTCGCGTCGGAGTACTGCAACGAGGTCGTCGAGGCGTCGTTCCGCATCCACGGCGGCTACGGCTACTCCAAGGAGTACGAGATCGAGCGGCTCTATCGCGAGTCGGCGTTCATGTTGATCGGTGAGGGGACCTCCGACATCCAGAAGATGATCATCGGTCGGTCGGTCCTCAAGGACTACAAGCTCAAGGGCTGAGTCGTGTACCTCCCGCCTCCGGTCCGTCGCCGCCTCGACGCGCACGCGGACCGGGCGCGGGAGGAGGGCTTCCGCGCCGGGCTCGCGCAGGCCGCCGAGCGCCGCTCGCGCGAGCGGTACGGCTACGTCTTCGTCGTGACCTACGGGCGGTCCGGCTCGACCCTCGTGCAGGGCCTGCTCAACGCCTTCCCGCGGGTGCTGGTGCGCGGGGAGAACGACCTCTACCTGCTCGACCTCTACCGCGCGCTGGCGCGGGTGCGGGCGTTCCGCGAGCTGCACGGGGAGCAGGGGTCGCGCAACGTGGTCTCCGCCTTCTACGGGCTCAAGGCGATCCGGCGCAGCGCCTTCATGCAGGCGATGAACGACGTCGTCACGACCGGCGTGATCGGCAACCTGGACGCCGACGACTACGACGTCCTCGGCTTCAAGGAGGTTGTCTGGCACCGGGTCACCCCGGAGGAGACGTCCGCCTTCTTCGACACCATGGACAAGGCCTTCCCCGGGGTCCGCTACGTCCTCAACACCCGCGACGTGGAGCGGGTGCTGGGGTCGGGCTTCTGGCGCGACGCCGACGCCGACGCGGCGCGCTCGCTCATCGAGCGGGTGGTCGAGATCCAGGAGCACCTCCGCGCCACCCGTCCCGACCGGGTCCACGACGTGCGCTACGAGGAGCTGACGGGTCCCGACCCGGCCGCGCGGGACGACGTCGTACGACGCCTGGGGGAGTTCGTGACCGGCTCGCCGGTGTCGCCGGAGGTGCTCGCGTCGGCGCGCGACGTGCTCGCGACGGGACACGGGCCGTTCCCGTTCGCACGCTCCGACGAGGACCGGGCCGACGCCGACTAGGGTGACGCCCATGTCCCGCCGGCTCGTGCTCCACGTGGGAGCCATGAAGTCCGGCACCAGCTACGTGCAGTCGCGGCTCTTCGCCAACAAGCGGATGCTGCTGGACCGAGGGATCCTCGTCCCCGGCATGAACTGGCTCTCCCAGGTCATGGCCGCACGCGACGTGCTCGGGGCGGGTGACGCGCAGTGGGCCAAGATGGCCGGCAAGGTCAACGCCCACGAGGGCACGTCCGTGATCTCGATGGAGTACCTCGGCCCGGTCCGTCCCGTCGTCGTACGCCGCGTGCTCGAGACCTTCCCCGACCACGAGGTCACCGTCGTGGTCACCGCCCGCGACCTCAACCGCTCCATCCCCGCGATGTGGCAGGAGACGGTGCAGAACGGTCGCACCTGGACCTTCGCCGAGTACGTCGCCGGCATCGAGGCGTGGCGCCCCGGCCACCGCGACGAGTCGGCGCAGGCGCCGGAGTCGGGACGGACCTTCTGGCGCCAGCAGAACATCGTCCGCTTCGCCCGGACGTGGGGCGAGGAGGTCGGCGCGGCTCGGGTCGTGGTCGTCACGGTGCCGCCGCCGGGGGCCCCGCGCGAGCTGCTGTGGGAGCGCTTCTGCTCGGTGCTGGGGACGTCACCGGACGGCTTCGCGCCGGCCCGGATGGGCAACGAGTCGGTCGGCGCCGCGTCCACGCTGGTGATCCGCAGGGTCAACGAGCTGCTCAACGCCGAGGGTCTGGTCTTCCCGGAGGGGACCGACCTGCGCAAGGGCGTGCTGGCCAAGCAGGTGCTGGCCGCCCGCAAGGGCGACGAGCCCGCCATCGGCCTGCCGGTGGCGCCGTGGGTCGCCGACCACGCGGCCCACATGGTCTCGGCACTGCAAGAGCTCGGCGCCTCCCTCGTGGGTGACTGGGCCGACCTCACCCCGGTGGACGTGCCGGGCGTGGATCCCGCGACGGTCTCCGCGGACCTGGTGGCCGACGCGGCCGTCGCGGGGCTCTCCGGGGTGCTCGCCGAGCAGATCCGGGTCGCCTCCGCCGAGTCCGGCACGGACTCGTCCGTGGACGACGAGGGGTCCGGCTGATGGCCCTCGATCCCGCCTTCGCGGCGATGCTCGACGAGAGCCTCGCTCCGCGCGACCCCTCCATGCTCCTGGCGACCGTGCGCTCGCTGGAGCTGCCTCCGGACAGCCTGGCCGTCGACGTCGGCTGCGGCGCCGGCGTGCAGGCCTTCCGGCTGGCCGCGCACTTCGGCCTGCGGGTCGTCGGCATCGACCCCGTGCAGCGGCACCTCGACCGGGCCCGCGAGACCCGGCGTGGCGAGCCCGAGGCGGTCGCGTCGCGGGTGTCCTTCGAGCGGGGCACCGCCGACCGGATCCCGCTGCGGGACGCCACCGTCGACCTCGTCTGGTGTCGCGACAGCCTTCCGCACGTGCCGTCGCTCGCCTCGGCGTACCGCGAGTTCGCCCGCGTGCTGCGCCCCGGTGGCCGGGCGCTGGTGCACCAGGTCTTCGCCACCGACCTGCTCGCGCCGGACGAGGCCGACTGGCTGTTCCCGGTGCTCGGCGTCGTGCCGGCGTCGGTGGACCTCGACACGTCCGACGGCGCCATCCGTCACTCGGGCCTCGCGGTCGAGGCCTCGGTCGACCTCGGGTCGGAGTGGGTCGAGCACGAGGAGGAGACCGCCGGTACGCCGTCCCGCGCGCTCCTGCACGCGGCCCGGCTCCAGCGGGACCCGGACCGCTACCGGGCGGCCTTCGGCGACGCGGGGTACGACGTGATGCTGGGGGAGTGCCTCTGGCTCGTCTACCTGATGCTCGGCAAGCTCACCTCGCGGGTTCACCTCCTCTCCCGCCCCTAGCCATCCCCTCGATGGTTGAGGAAGGGACGAAGCGTTGTCCTGAGGAGGCGCGCCAGCGCCGTCTCGGCGGGTCGGCCGGGTGACCGCGAGAGTTCTTGCGAGGTCGTGTCCACATGCCGGTCAGCACCGTCGATCTTGGAGTCTGAATGTCGGTGGTCCCTGCTGGAATGGACCCATGCCCAAGACCACCGCACCCGCTCTCCCGGAGTCCCCGGCCGAGCTGCTGCGTGCGGTGCGTGACCTGAAGAAGTCGACCGACCAGGCAGACGTCGAGATGATGCGGCTGGGTCTCCACTGGGCCGACCTGCACATCGCGGATCCCGAGTTCGCGGAGGCCTGCTTCACCTCCCCGAAGACGTTCGCCGGTGAGGGCTCGCCGATGATCGATGAGTTCTGTGTGCCGGAGTTCGCGACGATGCTGGGGCGGACCAACGACAGCGCGGGCCGGTTCCTGACCGAGTGTGTCGAGGTCGCCTACCGGCTCCCGAGGTTGTGGGGTGCCGTCATCTCCGGTCTGGTCGCGGGGTGGCGGGCCCGGGTCATCGCGCAGACCACCGTCAGCCTGACGTTGGAGGCCGCGACCTACGTGGATGAGCAGGTGTTCTGGTGCGCCTCCCGGCTCACCCCCGCGGCCCTCGACCGGGTCGTGCAGGAGGCCCGGGTGCGGTTCATGCCCGAGGCCGTCCAGGAGGCGTTGGAGAAGTCGGCGGACAAGCGCCACGTCACCTTCGACCTGCAGCAGGTCTCCTACGACGGGACGATGGGCCTGGAGGCGAGCCTGGAGATCCCGGACGCGCTGGCCCTCGCGGCGGCGGTGAAGTCCGGGGCCGAGCACCTGGCCCGCCTCGGGTCCGCCGACACCATCGACGGCCGTCGCGCTACCGCGCTGGGTGACCTCGCCCGGCACCAGCTCACCATCGGCTTCGACGACCAGCCGTCCGCCGACCCGCCCGCTGCTCCCGTGACCCAGGTCGTGATCTACGCCCACCTCTCCGCCGACGCCATCAGCCACGACGACCTGGCCACGCGGCCGGACGAGAGCCTGGTGGCGCGGGTGGAGCAGGCCGGCCAGCGGCTGTTGTCGGTGGAGCAGGTCCGTGCCTGGTGCGCCCGCCCGGACGTGGCCGTGGTGGTGAAGCAGGTCATCGACCTGCGTGAGCGTCTTGAGTGCCGGGGCTACACCCCGACCGAGAAGATCCGCGACTTCGTGATCGTCCGCGACGGCACCTGTGTGTTCCCGTGGTGTGGTCGCAACGCCCGCCACTGCGACCTCGACCACATCGTTCCGTTCGATCACGACCACCCCGACCAGGGCGGCCCGACGTCCACGGACAACCTCGCCAGTCGTTAGTACGTCCTGGGCGATGACTAGGGCTGAGGTGAATCCAGGAGCTCGGGGTTAGGTGCGCCCGGCTGCGATACGCCGTGAGTTCCTGGAAGCGGCAAGCCACACCCTCGGTAAGCGCAGGTAGGTTGAGCGCCATTGTCACAACGTGGGGAGATTCCTGTGAGCAACTCTGAAACTCGAATGGYTAGTGAGGGCGCGGTCTCAGCCGTCCGCGTCTCCACTGGTGACCTGATGCGGCGGATCCAAGAGTGGGAAGAGCAGCAGGCGTCCAACCCCAGAGACCAACGCATGCTTGAAGTCCTCAACGTCATCGCCTGGCTCGCGCGAGAGTCACCGCTCACCGCTGAGCGCGCTGGGCGGTTAGTTGAGCTGCTGCAGAAGTACGACGCCGCCTCCCGGGTGGACAGCGAAAGCACTGAGGCGACCAACCTCGCGAAGAAACTGATCGAGGAAGCCGACCACTGGCTCACCCAGGACTATGCCTTCGCTGACGCGGACCGGCGTAAATCGATGGACAATATGCGCGTCACGTTGGAACGTAATCAACTCCTGGAGCGCGCGCTCTCCGCGACGGAAGCCATAGAGCAGGTGGAAACTCACGTCCGCGACCTGGCTGGCGACGCCTCGGCGGGCTCGCTGGCGCAGCATTTTGGAACCCAAGCCGGGAAGGAGGAGAGCGCAGCAAACTGGCTTCGAAGAGGTGCCATCACGATGTCCTTGGTGGCGGCCGTGGTTGTGATCGTGATACCGATCGGCAAGTCGCTGGAAGGGCCGGAACTGTTCCGACGTCTGGCTATCATCGTGCCGCTGATACTTCTTTCCGGATACCTCGCGCGCGAAGCGGGGCAGCACAGGTTTATGGCTCGGGAGCTCCGGTCGTCTGAGATCAAGTTGAAGTCGTTGCGCGCGTACGCGGACAGTCTTGAAGGGACCGATATGCGCATGGCGTTTCTCGAGCGTGTTGGCGGTTCGCTGTTTACAGCGCCTATCGGACAGCCAGGTGAGGACCGAAGCGCAGCATCGGTGGATCAGGTGGACGCCCTATTGCAGCGCTTGATCGACCTCGCTCGGACAAGCGGGATTCAGGGGAAGTAGGCCGCGCAGGAACCCGCCGAAGGCGGGTTCCCCTTCACTTGAATTAGCAACACAACTCGTTCGGCTGTGCAGGGATGTCGCGGGCCGGGTTCGGGTGGGGTGCCTCTCGGGTCGCAAGGGGTCCCCGGGCCGTGTGAGGGACGAGCACGGTTTGGGGTGCGGCGCACCCCTCCCGGCCCGCGACACCCGGCGGGTTCCTGCTCCCTGTATCGGGTCTGTGTGGCAGGATTCCGTTTGCGAGACCGGAGAACGGCGCGCCACCGCGTCGTACTGACGCCCCTGTCCCGGGGGCTATGGAGGGCCGTGCGGGCCCAGGGACGTTCCGGATGACATAGAGGCGCGGGCTGGATCACCGCAGGTGGCTTGGGCCTCGCATAGCGTTCTCTGACGTGCTCCATGTGGGGCCGACATTCCGTCGGTTTCTGGAGTGTTCCCGTGTCTCGTTCTGCGCTCGTTGCTCTTGGCCGCCCGGATGCGGGCTGGTCGTTGTCGTTGTATCCGTCTGCTGGTGAGGCTGGCGGGTCGTTTGTCTCGTCGGTCCGTCGCCAGGGTGTGCGCGGGGTTCGTGGTGCTGCCGCTGATCCTGAGCGGTCCCGCCTGGAGGCGGCTCGTCGTGCTCGGGGGAAGGTCCGGCGCTACTGCACCGCGCACGGGCTGAACCGGCTGGGCACGTTGACGTACGCGGGTGCGGGGTGTCACGACCCGGCGCTGCTCCGGGCGCATGTGGGCGGGTTCTTCCGGTCGCTGCGTACGTCGCTGGGTGGAGAGCCGTTCCCCTACGTGTGGGTGCCGGAGTGGCACAAGACCGGCCACGGGCTGCACGTGCACTTCGCCGTGGGCCAGTTCATCGCTCGCGGTCGGATCGATGAGGCGTGGGGGCGCGGGTTCGTCCACATCAAGCGGCTCTCTGATCTGCCAGTGGGCTCCACGCGGCTCAGTGAGGCACGACGCGCGGCGGGGTATCTCTCGAAGTACGTAACAAAGAACTTCGCCGATGACGAGTCGTCGCGGGGGTCCGCGTTGCACCGCTACGAGGTCGCGCAAGGGTTCCAACCGCGTGCGGTGCGGTTGAGCGGTGTCTCTGCTCGTGATGTGCACGATCAGGCGGTCGCGCACATGGGCGGGGCGTTGCCGGCTGTGGAGTGGAACTCCGATCAGGTCGAGGGGTGGCAGGGTCCGCCGGCGGTGTGGTTCGCATGGGACTGAGTCACCTGTCCCCAGACGCGTTGGCGGCGTTCGTGCAGGCGTCGTGTGCCGCGTCAGGCGTGCCGGTGAAGATCACCGATCCGGTGGTGGTCCGTCGGGTTGGAGTCCTGCTCGGCGCGGCCCCCGGGGACGGTCGGGGGCGCAAGCGAAGCGGCACCCGCACCGACCCCGGGGGTGGCTCAGTGGCGCCAGGCGATGGTCACGCGGGCCGGGTCGATCACGGTGGCTCCACGGGTGCCGGATCCGATCACGGCGTGGTCGATGACAGCGGCGACGATGGCGTGTTGGCGCGAGAGGTTCAGCTCGGACCAGGAGCGGCCTAGTTGCTGTCCGTTCCCAACCAAGCCGGTGAGTGCGGTGGTGCGGGTCAGGCGGGCCAGTTGGCGTTGGGTCTGCTCGCGGCGGGCGGTGATGGGCTTCTTGGCTCGTAGCCATTCGGTCATGGTGATGTGGCGTTGGGCGTAGGCGTCGGCCAGTTCTTCCAACTGCTGGGTGTCCTCGTCGAGCACGGTGGTGAGTTCGTGGGTGCGCTCGTCGGCGCTGGATCGTCCTGCGAGGGTGTCGGCGAGGTCGGGGGTGTCGAGGCGGTAGAGCACGGCGTCCGCGATGAGTCGTTCGAGTGGGTCGGCCACGATGGTCAGTCGTCCGCATCCTCGGTGGTCCGGTCCCGACATGCAGACGTAGCGGCGGCGGGTGGCTCCGTTGGACTCGCGTCGGGCGCTCGAATACAGGGGCGTGTCGCACTTGGCGCAGCGCAGAAGACCGGACAGCAGATAGCGCTGGGGGGTGCGGCGTCCGGAGTTCTTCGCCTGCTCCATCTTGGCCAGCACACGGCGGTGGTCGTCCTCGGTGATGATCGGCTCCCACTGTGCCTTGGCGACGACTTGGCCCCGGTGGGCTCGGAGTCCGGCGTAGCGGGGGTTGCGCATGATGTTGCGCAGCGTGCTGGTGATCCACCCGGATGCTCCGGTCACGGTCGGGATCTCCTGGTCGTTGAGCCAGGTCGCGAGTGAGCGCATCGATTCCCCGGCCAGGTAGCGGGCGACCAACTGGCGTAGGACTTCGGCTTCCTCGGCGCGGATGGTCAGGCCGTCCTGCTCGTAGCCGAACGGCCGGGTGTGGGAGACGTGCGGTTTGCCTTCGGCTGCGTTCTGCGCGGCTTTGCGGGCCACACGTCGGGCCTTGGTCGCGGACTCGCTCGCGGCGACGGCGGCCAGCATCCGCGCAACGAGGAGGCCGTCACCGGTGCTGATGTCGGTGTCGCCGGTCACGAACCTGACGTGACGGACCTTGGCGGCGTCCACGGTGACGAGGAACTGCTCCAACTCGATGGGTCGTCGGGTGAGGCGGTCGATGTGGTAGACGATCACGGCGTCTACCAGGCCGTCTGCGAGGTCGGCCAGCATCCGCTCGTACTCGGGTCGGCGCTTGCCCGAGTAGGCCGACAGGTCGTTGTCGACGTACTCACCCGCGATGGGCCAGCCCATCTTGGTGGCGAGTTCGTGGCAGTCCTGGACCTGCCGGGCGACACCGGCACCGGAACCCTCGACGTCGCTGGAGATACGGGCGTAGATCGCGGCCCGTACGGGCGTGGTCGTCATGAGGGCAGATTAGCGATTCATGAGCAACCTTGCCGCGTTGTGCAGGCTGCACCACCGGCTCAAGACCCACGGCCGTTGGCGCTATCAGATGACCGAACCGGGAGTGTTCGACTGGACCAGCCCGCTGGGCCACACCTACCGCCGTGACCACACCGGCAGCCAAGCCACCGGCCGCGCCTGGCCCGACACCGACGCGGGCCGCGACCTCATCGAGCTGCCGGACCTGCGGTCCCTTCGCGCGCACCCGCCGGACCAGTGACCACCCCGCCCCGGACCCCGCCCGAATGACCCCGGCGGGGCTACCGGCACGTCAGAAGGCTCGCCCATCATTCGAAGCTCCGGAGCATCGGTCAACGGGCTCGTCGAGAGATGCGCTTGTCCGTCCGACAACGCCGTGCGCACCAACGATGGTTCGGACGGTCACACGACCCCGCCGATGCGGTGATCAGTACGTGAGCCGCCCGCGACCCCTCACGAGATCGATCTCGTGCAGCAAGTCGCCGTTCTGAATGCAGCTGCCGTCCGCCTTGTGAGGAAAGACCCCGAACGCTCGCACGGTTCCCCTGAACCTGCCCGACGCGTGCACGAACATCCCGGTTCCACCCATGACCTTGTTGGTCTGCCTGACTGAGGCGCCGAATGCGCACGTCTCGGGGTTCGCGTGGACTCTCACGCCGTGGTTGGTGCTGACCAGGTGCATCGTTCCGCCCGGGAAGACCAGGTCGTCGCGATTGACGTTGTCGGGGTCACCGGGCTCGGCTCCCTTCTCCACGATCCGGCCCACGCCATCGAACACGCCCCGGAAGACGATGCGGGTGAGGTCGACGTCACCACGTGTCTTCACGAGAAATCCGTGGAAGGACTGCTGCCCGTCGGTCGCGTGTGCCGGAGTGACTCCGCTGCTCAGCAGTGCGGCCGCGACCGTCGCCGAAGCCAGGAGCTGTCGGATGTGTCTGGGCATTGTCGTCTCCCCTCGACGAGGGCTTCGACGCCTTGCGAGAAAGCCCAAGATGTCCCTTCCATGGAACTCCCCGGAAGCTGCGATGTAAACGCTGCGATTGGGGAAGTGCTGGTCTCTGATGTCGCGGGGCCAATGGGCTCGGTACGACGCGAAGAAGTCGGCCGATGCGTCAGAACACCACGGTGACCTGCCACCGACCGCCACACCGGCGGCGGCGTCCGCCCCGAAATCCCTCGACCCGTGTGGACCCGACTGGCAGGGTGGGGGCCTGACCAGAGGAGGACGGATGACGAACGAAGACCTCAAGGCCAAGATGCGCGAGGCGCTCGACAAGAAGAACCACAAGGAGAAGGGCGTCCACCAGGACGGCCCGGTCCACGAGAAGGCCCACGGGGCCGAGGTCGAGGGTGGAGCGTCACCCAAGATGCACCGCCGCAAGGCCGGTGGCGGCGGCACCTGAGTCACCGTCGTGACAAGCACCACGTGAGCACCCGCGCCCGTCAGGGCGCGGGTGCGGCACGATACGGGCCATGAGCAGCCCGATCGTGAGCAAGACCAACGCCGGCAACTTCTTCGAGGACTTCACCCTCGGCCAGGTGATCGAGCACGCGACGCCGCGGACCGTCACCGAGGGCGACCGGGCCCTGTACGGCGCGCTCTACCCCAGCCGCTTCGCGATCGCCTCGAGCGCCGAGTTCGCCGCCGCCTGCGGCCTGACCCCTGCCCCCGTGGAGGAGCTCATCGCCTTCCACGTCGCGTTCGGCAAGACCGTCCCCGACATCTCCCTCAACGCGGTGGCCAACCTCGGCTACGCCGAGTGCCGTTTCCACCGGCCGGTCGTGCCGGGCGACACCCTGCAGACCCGCTCCGAGGTCATCGGCCTCAAGCAGAACTCCAACGGCCGCACCGGAGTCGTCCACGTCCGCTCGACGGCCACCAACCAGCGCGACGAGACCGTCCTGGACTGGTGCCGCTGGGTGATGGTCCACAAGCGGGACGCGGACGCGCCGGCCCCCGAGACCGTCGTGCCCGACCTCGCCGCCGCGGTCGCCGCCGAGGACCTGGTGATCCCCGAGGGCCTCGACTTCACGGCGTACGACGTCGTGGCGGCGGGGGAGCCGCACCGTCTCGGCGACTACGCGGTCGGCGAGAGGATCGACCACGTCGACGGCGTCACCCTCACCGACCCCGAGCACATGATGGCCACGAGGCTCTGGCAGAACACCGCCAAGGTGCACTTCAACACCGACGCCCGCCCTGACGGCAAGCGCCTGGTCTACGGCGGGCACGTCATCTCGATGGCCCGGGCACTGTCCTTCAACGGCCTGGCCAACGCCCAGCTGATCTCGGCGATCAATGCCGGCTCGCACGTCGCCCCGGCCTTCGCCGGCGACACCGTGCACGCCTGGTCGGAGGTCCTGGACGCCGCGGCGACGAGCGCGCCCGGCGTCGGCGCGCTGCGCCTGCGCCTCGTCGCCACCCGCGGCCGCGACGCGTCGATGACGCTGCGCGGCGAGGACGGGAAGTACGCCGACGGCGTGCTGCTCGACCTCGACTACTGGGCGCTCGTCCCCGTCTGAGGACCCGCCCGAGGACCCGTCCGAGCCGGCGGCGCCACCGGTCCCGGCAGGGCGAAGTGCCGCGACAGCGGCCAGACCAGCAGGATCAGCACCATCGGCACGGCGAACCCGATCCGCAGGTTGTCGGCGCCCACGACCCCGGTGAGCACGGCCCCGAGCAGCCCGCCGACGTAGTTGAACTGGTTGAACCGGCCGATCACCACGTCGACGCGGGCCTGCCGCAGCGCAGGGTCGGTGACCCCGTCGCCGGCGATCCGGGCGGCGGCGGAGAAGGAGAGCGGCGCGATCACGGCCGCCCCCAGCCCGAGCAGCGTGAAGCCCACCACCGCCACCGGCCACGTCGGTGCGGCCACCACGAGCAGCAGCGCGAAGGCCGACACCAGCGTCCCGGCGCGCAGGACGCGGACGGCACCGTGACGGCGTACCAGCCCGTCGCCGGCCAGCCGGGCCACCAGCGACGCCACGAGGTAGGGGAAGGTCGCCAGCGCCAGCAGTGACGTGGGGGTCGGGAAGGCCCGGTCGAGGTACGTCGGTCCCCAGGTCGCCGCCGCCGTGTCGACCATGTAGAAGAGCACCATCGCCAGCCCGACCATCACGATCGGGCGCCACGGGACGGCCACGTCGTGGGTGGCGGTGGAGATCCCGACACGACGCAGGTACGGCGCCGCGATCGCCAGCAGCGGGACCAGCCCGACCACGCCCAGCGCGGTCACCGGGACCCCGGGCGTCACCAGCGTCAGGCCGGCGCCGAGGATCCCGCCGAAGGTCCACGCGCCGTGCATGGACGGCAGGACGGGCCGTCCGAGCGCGTGCTCGATCGCCACCGCCTGCATGTTGGTGCTTGCGTCGACGAGACCCAGCGCGACGCCGTACAGCGCGAGCCCCAGCAGGAACACCGGCCACGCCTCGACCACGGTGAGCACCAGGGCGAGGGCCATCACCGCGAACCCGGTACGCAGCAGCACCGCGCTGTCACGGCGCACCGCGAGCCGCTCGGCCACGACGGAGCCGACCCCGGCCAGCAGCACCACCATCAGGAGCAGGCCGGAGAGCCCGAGCTCGTCCAGGTCCCACCGGTCGGAGAAGAGCGGCAGCCGGGTGGTGGTGCTGATGAAGACGAACCCCTGGCAGCCGAAGGCGACCATCGCCGCCACCCGGCCGCGCCGCACGGCGACAGACGTCATGGCCGCATGGTGGCACGGTTGGGCCGCCCCGGTGCCAGACTCGGCCCATGAATGCGCACACCGCCTCGACGCAGGAGCTCTGGATCGTCCGCCACGGCGAGACCGAGTGGAGCCGGTCCGGCCGGCACACCTCCACCACCGACCTGCCGCTCACCGAGCACGGCGTCGAGGTCGCGCGCGAGCTCGCCCCGCGTCTCGCGGACGTCGCTTTCGACCTCGTCCTCACCAGCCCGCGACAACGCGCCCGGACCACCGCCGAGCTGGTCGGGCGGCCCGGCGCCGAGGTGGACGAGGACCTCGTCGAATGGGCGTACGGCGACTACGAGGGCGTCACCACCGCGACCATCCGCGAGACCGTCCCGGGCTGGAGCGTCTGGACCGACCCGACGCCCGGCGGTGAGACGGCCGACGACGTGTCGGACCGGCTCGACCGGGTGGTCGAGCGCGCCCGGGAGCACCGGGGACGCACGCTCGTCTTCGGCCACGGTCACGCGTTGCGCGCCCTCACCGCCCGTTGGCTCGGCCTGCCCGTCGAGGCCGGACGTCACTTCCGCCTCGACACCTCCACCCTGTCGGTGCTGGGCTGGGAGCGCGAGTCCCCGGTGCTCCTGCGCTGGAACTCTTGACGCCTCCCGCGAGCGACGACACCGTGGAGCAATGCTCGACCCCGGCTGCCCCCGTTGCCCGCGGCCCGTCGTCCACGACGGCGCCGGCTGGGCATGCCGGGACCACGGCCCGGTGGTGCCCCTCTGGCGTCCGGCCGAGGCGTCGTACGCCGCGTTCGTCGCCCACCTCGAGCGCTCGGGCGACTTCCCGACGCTGCTGCCCTGGCCTCTCGGTCCCGGCTGGCACGTCAGCGGCTTCKGGGTGGTCGCCGAGGACGGGAACGCCCACGCCACGGTGACCGCGATCTCAGGCACGACGGCGCTCGACGGCCCGGTCGACGTCCTGGTGGTGAGCGAGGAGCCCGGCACCGGGGTCGGCGCACGCGTCGCGCGACTGCCGGGGGACACCCCGGAGGACCTGGGCACGGACCCGCCGCTCACCAAGGTCCGGGTGGAGCAGGTCTCCGTGCCGATGTGGTCGGTGTCCACCAGCACCGTCCCGGTCGCCACCACCGGGATCGAGCTGGACCGCTCCGTCCTGGTCGGCGAGGAGTCCGGACGCTGGCTGTGGCTGCTGATCCGCCCGGCCTCGGCGATGCTCCTGCTGCGCGACGAGTGGATCCTGCGCGACGCCTCGCGGCTGGGACCCCCGCTGGTGGAGGTGCCGTTCGGGGGCCCCGACCCCGGCTGGTGAGCCGCCGCCGATCCGTGCCGAGCGTCCCGGCGGTGCCAGACTGACCCGGTGCGCATCGACCTCCACACGCATTCCTCGGTCAGCGACGGCACGGACCCGCCCGCCGTCCTGGTACGTCGTGCACACGAGGCCGGCCTGGACGTCGTCGCCATCACCGACCACGACACGGCCGAGAGCTGGGCGGAGGCCGAGCGGGCCGCCGCGGAGGTGGGCATCACCCTGGTCCGTGGGATGGAGATCAGCACCCGGCTGGGCCACGGCAGCGTCCACCTGCTGGCCTACCTCCCCGACCCGACGTACCCGCCGCTGGCCCGCGCGCTGGCCGACATCCTCGACGGTCGCAACGACCGGGTGCCGGCGATCTGCGCCAAGCTGCGGGCCTGCGGGATCGAGATCACCGAGGACGACGTACGCCGCCGGGCCGGCGACGCCGCCGCGACCGGTCGACCCCACGTCGCCGACGCGATGATCGCCCGTGGCGTGGTCGCCAGCCGCGAGGAGGCCTTCGCCTCCTGGCTCAACCCCGGCCGCCCCGCCTACATCGACAGGTACGCCGTCCCCCTCGAGGAGGCGGTCGCCCTGGTGGCCGGCGCCGGCGGCGTGAGCGTGGTGGCCCACCCCTGGGGTCGGTCCCGCGTGCTCACCCCCGACCACCTCGAGCGCCTCGCCGGGCTCGGACTGGCCGGCATCGAGGTCGACCACCAGGACCACCCGGCGCCCGTGCGCGAGGAGCTCCGCGCCCTGGCCCACGACCTCGACCTGATCGCCACCGGCTCCAGCGACCACCACGGCCTCGGCAAGGTCGACCACGACCTCGGGTGCAACACGACGCCGCCCGAGCAGCTCGAGCGGCTCCTGCAGCGGGCCGCCGACGCCGCGGACGCCAGCGGCCGCGCGACCCCGGCGCTGCTCGTCCCCTGAGTCCCTACTTGCGCCCGATCGACTGGAAGCGCTGCAGCACGCCGGTCGGCACGGCCCGGGTGAGGGCGACGATCGTCCGGTACTGCGCTCCGGGCACCGAGAACACCCGACCCTTGGCGTGGTCGGCCAGGGCCTTCTCCACCAGGAACGACGCGTCCAGCCACAGGAAGCCGTCGCCGCGCTTGACCTGCATCCGCTCGTGGAACTCGGTCTTGGTGAAGCCCGGGCACAGTGCGGTCACCGTCACCCCGGCGTCGCGGTACTCGTGGGCCGCCCACTCGCTGAAGCTGTTGACCCAGGCCTTCGCGGCCGAGTAGCTGCCCCGGGGCAGGAACGCCGCCACCGAGGAGACGTTGATGATGCCGCCGTGGCCGCGCTCGGTCATGGCGCCCAGCGCCGCGTGGGAGAGCCGCAGCACCGCGGTGACCAGCACCTGCAGCATCGCCACCTCGTCCTCGACGGGATTGTCGAGGAAGCGCTTCTTGAGCCCGAAGCCGGCGTTGTTGACCAGCAGGTCGACCGGACGCTCCCGGTCGGCCACCCGCGCCTCGACCCGGGCGAGGTCGCTCGCGTCGGTCAGGTCGGCGCGCAGCACCTCGACCTCGACTCCCTCGGCGGTCCGGATCCCGGCCGCCACCGACTCCAGCCGCGCCTCGTCGCGGGCCACCAGCACGAGGTCGTGGCCCTGCCCGGCCAGCTGGCGGGCGAACTCCAGCCCGATCCCCGCGGTGGCGCCGGTGACGAACGCCGTCGTACGGGGCGTCGTGCGCGGGGTCGGTCGGGGGCTCGACCCAGGGGTGGAGGAGGTGGGCGGAGGCGGAGGAGTGGCGGAGTTCATGCGCCCAGCATCAAGGTGTCGCCGCGTCGGGGGCAACCGGGTCGGGCATGATGGGCGGTGATGACCACACCACGCACGGTGACCCTCGCGATCGCCAACCAGAAGGGCGGCGTCGCCAAGACCACCTCCGTCGCCTCCATCGGCGCCGCGCTGGCCGAGATGGGCCACTCGGTGCTCCTCGTCGACCTCGACCCGCAGGCCTGCCTGACCTTCTCGCTGGGCATCGACCCGGAGGACCTCGAGGTGTCGGTGCACCACGTGCTCAC
Organism: Nocardioides sp. P4_G4; assembly: GCF_056401085.1. Lineage (NCBI taxonomy): Bacteria > Bacillati > Actinomycetota > Actinomycetes > Propionibacteriales > Nocardioidaceae > Nocardioides > Nocardioides sp. P4_G4. The sequence goes on along the minus strand of NZ_JBFUKA010000020.1, from coordinate 2,501 downwards.
CAAGGGCGTGGACCCCTCGGAGGTCATCCTGGAGACCGAGGACGGTGTGGACCTGCTCCCCGCGACCATCGAGCTGGCCCGGGCGGAGGCCGACCTCCTGACCCGCACCGGTCGCGAGCACGTCATCAAGGGCGTCGTCGAGCAGCTCGCCGAGGACGAGGCCGGCTACGACTGGATCCTGCTCGACTGCCCGCCCTCGCTCGGCGTGCTGACCGTGGCCGCGCTCACCGCCGCCGACGGCGTCCTGGTGCCGCTCCAGTGCGAGACCCTGTCGCACCGCGGCGTCGGCCAGCTGCTCGACACGGTCCACGACGTACGCCGCTTCACCAACCGCGGGCTCGAGGTCTGGGGCGTCCTGCCGACGCTGTACGACGGTCGCACCAACCACGCGCGCACCGTGCTCGAGACGATCAGCGAGACCTACGACCTCGAGGTCGTCGAGCCGCCGATCCCCAAGACCATCAAGTTCGCCGAGGCCCCGGCTGCCGGTCGCTCGATCCTGGCGACCAGCCGCACCAACAAGGGGGCCCAGGCCTACCGCGAGGTGGCCGCCAACCTGGTCATCCGCTCCCAGCGGCCCAAGGCCAAGAGGTCGAAGGCCGCGCTCAAGAAGGCCGCCGGCCGGGGCAAGGCCTGACCCCATGACCCGCCACCGGTCCGCCCACCCGCGCTACGGCCGGATCGTGCTGGTCGTGGCGTCCGCCGTCGTCACCGGCGTGTCGGTGCTCGGGGGAGTGGGCCTGCTTCCGCTCGAGCGGGAGCCCGCCGTGGCCGCCGACCGGACCGGATCGGCACCGGCGGTGGAGACCGCCGTGCTGAGCGGGTCCAYGACCACGCCACCCGCTCCGGCCCCCGACGCCCCCGGGACGAGCCCGACCGAGAGCACGGAGACCACCGGGACCACCCCGGTCGCCCCGACGCCCGACCCGCTCGCGGTCCCGGCCGACTCGGGCACCGGACGCCGCGTCGTGTTCAGCGAGGAGGCCCAGCGGGTCTGGCTCCTCGGCGCCGACGACGGGGTGCGGCGTACCTACCTGGTCAGCGGCAGCCTCACCGACAACCTCGACCCCGGCTCGTACGAGGTCTGGTCGCGCTCGCGGTGGGCCGTCGGCATCGACGACTCGGGCGTCATGGAGTACTTCGTCCGCTTCGCCCACGGCCAGCACGCGGCCATCGGCTTCCACTCCATCCCCACCAAGCTCGGTGAGCCCCTCCAGACCCGCGCGCAGCTCGGGACCCCCCAGTCCCACGGGTGCATCCGGCAGGCCCTGCCCGACGCCGTGGCGATGTGGCGCTTCGCGTCCGGGGGCACCACGGTCGTCGTGGTCTGAGGCGCCCGACGGCCCCGCCCGGCACCCCGTGCCGATTTGGCGCCACGCCGAGGGGGTTGCCTACAGTGCCCGGATGCCCTCGACGACCAAGTCCTTCGTTGCCGCCGGCGTCCTGGCCCTCGGGCTGAGCACCACCCCGGCTCTCACGACCGGCACGGCCCACGCCGAGCCCACGTCCCCCAGCACGTCGACGACCAGCACCTCGACCCCGTCGACCACCGACAGCCGGCCCCGCAACGGGTACGGCGTCCGGCTGACGACCTTCAACATCCTCAGCTCCGCGATGGCCCGCGGTGGCGTCGACCGGGCCTCCCGCGCGGCGCGCTGGGTGCAGGACCAGGATGCGACGGTCTCTGCCTTCCAGGAGGTGGCCAAGGACCAGCTGCGGCAGATGCAGAAGACGCTGACCGGCTACCACTTCTTCCCGCGGCGCACGCTCGGCACCCGCGGCTCGGCGATCCAGATCGCCTGGAAGACCTCCGAGGTCAAGATCATGGAGACCGGCCACGTCATGCGGCCCTTCCTCGGCTGGCAGCGCCCGATCCCCTACGTCCGGCTCCGCGACCGCGAGACCGGCCGCGGCTTCTGGGTGGTGGCGATCCACAACGCCCCCGGTGGCCACGAGAGCGAGCGCGACGTCTCCACCGCCAAGGAGATCGCCCAGGTCAAGAAGCTGCTCGGCAAGGACCGGCCGGTGTTCGTCGTCGGCGACGTCAACGAGCGTTCGGAGTTCTGCTCCAAGGTGGCGCGTGCCACCCCGCTGGTCTCGATGAACGGCGGGACGGCCAAGAAGCCGTGCCCCGTGCCMCGGTTCGGTGGGCCCGACTGGATGCTCGGAGCGGGTGCGGAGTTCTCCGGCTTCGCCAAGGTCTACAACGGGATCAGCGACCACCCGGCGCTCACCGCCAAGGCCTGGGTGCCGTCCAAGCGCTGACCCGAGCTCCTTCGACTCACGAAGGACCCGACACACGAAAGACCCGGCGCCACCAGGCGCCGGGTCTTCGTCGTGCGTGAGCCGCGGGTCACCCCGCGAGGAGCGTCACTCGGATGCGGGAGCCGCGGCCGAGCCGGCCGAGCCGCCCGAGCGGGTACGACGACGGCGGTTGCGGTTGCGGCTCGCACCCTCGCCGGCAGGCGTGTCGCCGGTGGACTCGCTCGCGGTGCCGGTCG